>JAJRZO010000075.1 GCA_024275215.1 Candidatus Zixiibacteriota bacterium
GATTGTAGCTCACACTCACTGGAGTGTGAGAGGCCAGTCTATATCCTGTGCATATACCTGAAGATATCCTCGTGTTGAGTGAGGATTTTGCAGCCGAGGGATGATTCGATTTTGTCGAGGGAGGATTTGAGATCATCAAATGAGATCGTGGCGCCCGACATATCCGCAATCATTATCATGCCGAAAAACTCCTGCATGATATTCTGCTGAATATCCTGAATCGTGATGTTCCCATCCGCAAGCGTATTCGCAATCGCCGCGACAACACCGGGACGATCTTTGCCGAACGCCGATATGATCACTCGGCTCGATCCCGTCTTTTCAATAGAGTCATACAGACCGGTCGATCTCAACTCCGGCGCCGACGACTGCGGCATGATCCGTCCCTCGAGACGATCCACTACCTGCATGATAACCTGCCGCAGAACTTTCGGGGGTAGTTCACGATCCTTGACCTGACCCGAAACCAGATCGATTATTTTCTGAATATCAGTTTCGTTTAGCGCCATGCAGCTAATCTAATGTTGCGTTGATTGGTGCGCAAGTCAAAAAGCCGGAAGTGTTCTCTGTTCAGCATTTGAACAGTAGATACTGCCGAAATGGGTCGCGATCATATATGCTATTGGCATGATCCGATAGTATTAGAGTAACCCTGTAGGGCTGCTCGCACACAGTCTGACCTAATCCGATACGCTGTCGCTATTTACAGTATGATAACATTCGGGCATCTATCTTGCGCCTTATCACGCCAGAAGGAGGGCTCCGTATGACGGGATTGTCGATCAATACAAACCTGGGAACCTTGAACACCGTTCGCAATTTGTCGACCATGCACAGGTCGATGAGGAAGACAATGGAAAAGCTGTCTTCCGGGGAGAGGATCAACAGGGCATCCGATGATCCTGCCGGATTGGTCATTTCGGAACAGATGCGGGCACAGATCGGGTCGATCGCCAAAGAGATAACAAATCTCGATCTGGTTCTCGCGAAGAACAAGACCGCCGATTCCCATCTCATGCAAATGGAGAATACGCTTATCGACATGCGCGAGGTTGCGGTCGCGGCATCATCAACCGGCTATGTCGATGAGGAAATGACACAGGCGTATGAGTCGGTGCTGAACGACTCTGTGAAGTCTGTGAATCGGATGGCAGAAGAGGCCTCGTTTGGAAATAGCGGACTGTTTGATGGCTCTGAGGGAAGTGTTGCGGATCTCAAGGAACTCTCGACGATTGATTTCTCTGATCCTGAACAGGCTCAGAATGCTGTCGGGAAAATCGATGAAAAACTCGCTGAGTTGCAGAATGTTCATGGAGAACTTCGCGCGAAGTCAGCGTATGAAGTCCGTGCAATGCGCGAGAACCTGGCTGTCACTCAACAGAATCTGGCAGAATCGGAGTCGATGATTCGTGATGCTGACATGGCAAAGCTTCAAACTGAACTCGTTTCGCAGAAGCTTAAAGTCAACATTGGCACCGCACTGCTTGCGCAAGGCAACCTGATGTCGAAATCGGTGCTGGGACTGATACAGGGCTAATCATCTGGGGCTGTGAGGCATCGGTTTCGCGAACCGACGACACCGGGCAACAGGGGCGAATCAGCCACAGGACAGGATGTCGTCAGATTTGCGCCGGAATAAAATCCGGCGCATTTCGTTTGTCTGATCCAATCGGAAAGCTAATGAGAATATCAAACGTTCCGATGTTCTTCTTGTAACTCACGTCCCCTTGGGACATGAGGAATCTTTATTCACATTCTCTGTGCACGGCAGATGTCCAGAGGCTGTCTCAAAAGCTTTGATTTACACAAGTGGAGTTCTGGCTTTGTCGCCCCCGCGAAGGCGGGGGTCCATTTAACATCAACGCATTCAATGGATTCCCGCCTGCGCGGGAATGACGCTACTTATTTCCGTAAACAGAATTAC
>JAJRZO010000076.1 GCA_024275215.1 Candidatus Zixiibacteriota bacterium
CTTCTTTCTCAATGATTCCACCCTTGGGATTCTTCTCCGTCGGTCGTGAATGTTTGAATATCAAATTCACGCCTTCGACAAGCACCCTGTTCTTGTCAGTCAGGACTTTCAGCACCTTGCCCACTTTACCACGGTCCTTGCCTGCTATAATCTTTACCTGATCGCCTTTTTTGATCTTCATTTCATCCTCACAGGACTTCCGGCGCAAGAGACACGATCTTTGTGAATTTCTTTTCTCGCAGCTCTCGAGCGACAGGGCCGAATATACGTGTGCCGCGCGGCTCATTCTGCTCATTGAGCACAACAGCGGCGTTATCTGAAAAACGAATGTAGCTGCCATCCTTACGCCTGATGCTGGAAGTCGTGCGTACGACAACAGCCTTGACGATCTCGCTCTTCTTCACTGTACCATTTGGTATTGCGTCTTTGACCGCGCATACTATAATATCGCCGACCCTGGCATACCTGCGGCGGGTACCGCCAAGCACCCGGAAACACATCACCTTTTTGGCGCCTGTGTTGTCGGCAACCGTCAGCCTTGTGTATTCCTGAATCATCTTACCTGGCCTTCTCCACTATTTTCAGCAGACGCCAGCGTTTCATCTTTGAAAGCGGACGACACTCCATTACCTGTACTTTATCGCCAACACCACATTCATTTCTTTCGTCATGAGCATACAGCTTTGAGCGCCTTTTGACAATCCTGCCATAGAGAGGATGACGCAGCGTTCGGGTCAACTGCACAGTGATGGTCTTGTCCATCGCGGCAGATACAACCATGCCCTGACGTGTCTTTCTCATGTTTCGTTCCGCCATCATCTACTCCTTGTCCCCGGATTCTTTGTCGACCGAATCGAGGATATGCGACGATGCCGACAATTCTCTAATCTTTAATTTGTGTTCGTGCAGAACCGTCATAAGACGGGCCTTGTCGCGGCGAAGAACACGGAGCCGCAACGGATTGTCCAACCGCTGCACCCGACGTCTAAGGTTGAGATTGAACACTTCCTCTTCGATCTCTCGAAGACTGTGCTCGACTTCCTCAACAGACATATCTCGTATCTGTCCCGGTTTCACCTCAAACTCCTTTAAGATCACTGCGGCTGACAAACTTGCACTTTACCGGCAGTTTATCTGCTGCCAGTTTCATAGCCTTACGTGCCAATTCAATGTCAACACCTTCAAGTTCAAACATGATTCTTCCGGGCTTGATAACAGCCACCCAGTATTCCGGGGCGCCTTTACCCTTACCCATGCGAGTTTCGGCTGGCTTCTTGGTGACCGGCTTGTCCGGAAAAACACGAATCCAAACCTTGCCGCCTCTCTTGATCTTTCTTGTCAAAGCCACACGGGCTGCCTCAATGTGACGATTTGATATCCAGCGTGGCTCAAGAGCCTTAAGGCCATACTCGCCAAATACAATCGTAGAACCGCGATAGGCCTTACCTCGTCTGTTTCCACGCTGCTGTCTGCGATATTTAACCCGCTTGGGCATTAACATATCATTACTCCAACCAACTCAACAAAAGATTTTTATAATACCTGATGTCATTCCAAAAGTCAATGTTAAAATGCTTCTATCCTGCCGACTCTCCACTTGAATCCTTCTTGTCGGAACCACCTTCAGGACGGTTTGCTTCGGGTTGCTTTGCACCAGCCTTAGCCGACGGCTTGTCACCCTGATGATTTCTCTTACGGAGTACTTTTCTAACTTTTCCCTTTTTGGGCGGACGTTTCCGTCTTCCGCGGTCTGATCGTCCCGACTCTCTCAATTTTGCGTCGAGTCTGTTTTCAGCTTCTTCTGTCACTTTGTCTTCAGCCGATTCACCCCACGGATCAAGGATTTCCCCTCTGCATATCCACACCTTGACGCCAATACATCCGTAAGTTGTATGAGCCGTAGAAGTGGCATAATCAATATCCGCACGAAGCGTATGCAGCGGCACGCGTCCTTCCATGTATTTTTCCGAACGTGCGATTTCCGCACCTCCGAGCCTTCCTCCGCAAACAACCTTGATACCTTCGGCACCCATTCTCATCGTGGCCGCAAGCGACTTTTTCATCGCCCTTCTGAATGAAATACGACCCTCGAGCTGCCGGGCGATCGAATCTGCTACAAGCTTCGCAGAAAGTTCCGGTCTTTTCACTTCGACTATATTAAGAGTAATATCTTTCTTCGTCAGAAGCTGCAACTCGTAACGAAGCTTATCGACCTCGCTTCCCTTCCTGCCGATTACAATGCCGGGACGAGAAGTATGTATATCGATCGTAACCTTCTTGGGTGCACGCAGAATTTCCACATTTGCCAGACCCGCGTTCTCAAGCCTTTTAGCAATGTAACGCTTTACCTTGATATCTTCGTTAAGCAGATCAGCAAAGTTCTTATCAGCGAACCATTTTGAGTTCCAGGTTCTAATAATTCCCAAGCGCAGTCCAATCGGGTTTGTCTTCTGTCCCAAGATATCCTCCTTCAGGTATTACCCTGCTATTCCTCTTCTGCGGCAGCTTTGCGGCGGCCTTTCTTACGGGTCCTGGCTGCTTCGCGTCTTTCTGCTCTGCCTTCATCAGACAACAAGACAGAAACATGACATGTGCGTTTCTTGATTCGATACACACGTCCCATACTCCGGAACTTGATCCTTGGAAGGATCGGTCCGCCGTCGATCTTCAACTCGACTACCCGCATATCCTCAGCCTTCACTTTCGCCGAACCCATCTCGGCAATAGCATTCGAGGCTGCTGACTTTATTGTCTTATGGAGTGGCTTTGCAGCGCGTTTCTGGCTGAACTTCAGAATATCGAGTGCATCCTGAACCATCTTTCCACGCACCAGCTCAGCGACTCGCCTTACTTTGCGCGCTGACATGCGCACATATTTTGATTTCGATCTCGCTTCTATCATCTCGACACCTACTTGAGACCTTTCAGAGTACTCGACCTCTCAGCCAGTTTACCGCCATGGCCTCTAAAAGTCCGAGTAATCGCGAATTCTCCAAGCTTATGGCCAACCATATTTTCAGTTATATACACAGGCACAAATTTGTTGCCCGTATGGATGGCTATCGTATGACCCACAAATTCAGGCGAAATAGTCGAACGTCTCGCCCAGGTCTTAATAACCCGCTTCTCACCGCTCTGGTTCATAGCCTCAATC
>JAJRZO010000077.1 GCA_024275215.1 Candidatus Zixiibacteriota bacterium
CTGTGTCGGGAAATAATCAGGCCGATATTTTCCTGAACACGAAGTTCTCCGATAGGCTTCTCAAAAAGTTCCGGATTGCTGACCTGAAAATCCATCGATGAGAGGGATGTCTTCATCTGCATTTTGGAATCTGATACTTTTCTCTCTTCGATACATTGTTTTCGATAAACCCACGCGAAAATCTGGAAAGCGAGCATTCCTCCGAGAATTCCAAATGGATATGCGACCGAATATCCGACGGCGGCATTCCTCGCGTCGCCGATTCCACTGTTTTGCATCAATTCACCGACAGATGCCAGCGCCGGTGTGTTCGTAAGTCCGCCACAAAATATACCGGCTATCTCTCCGACACTGAGATTCATCCACTTCCCGACGACAATCGTTGCGGTAGTACCGCCGATCAGAGACAACAACAGAGCGATATTGAATCTTATGCCGCTCAGCTTGATAGATGCAAAAAAACCGGCACCACTTGTCAGTCCAACGGTGTAAACGAACAGAATGAGACCAACCTGCATCACCTGATGAGATATAGCAAGCGGTTCAGTTCCTTCAGGTCGCCACGCTCCGAAGAAAAGACCTACAAATAATACTCCCGCAACGCCCAGTTTGAAACCACGGATTCGTATTTGCCCGAAAATAAAACCTAATCCGATGACAAGAAAGAGCAGCAGCGGCTCACTGCTTTGTATTATCCCCCTCAAAGAATCCACGCCTGTTAATTCCTCACATTAAATCAATCGTTATGTTACGCAGATCAGATCGAACCCGCCATTTCTTTCCTGCTTATGACGGCTGGAGCGGAATCTCGCTTGTGGATTTCACGCTGTTCAATCCATCGCATCATTTCGAGTCCAAATTGATCGTACATATCCGGGTGGTATGGCAGCACTCTTACCGAGTACCCGAAGAGACCGCTCTCATCGCAGGGAATATATGCTTCGTATTCGTACACATTCCCTTCGGTTATTCCAAGACACTTTGCCGTCTCAACAGTGCTTTCACAAATCTCGCCATCTGCATCCAGCGGTCCGCTGTAAACCTGCACTGCAATATCGTCAGGGCTGAGTGAGCCGAGATTCATCTCGATCCTTACTCGCAGCGCCATACCGACTTCAGCTTCTTTCTTTTCTATATCTGTGCAACCGATGTGCACTTCATTCCATTGAGCTTTGATGTGCTGTTTCCATTCAGAAAGTGTTTTCGCAAGATGAAACTTTTCACCTGACAACTTTTGCCAGTTATCATAAGCTTTCATGTAGAAAGCTTCAGTATACTGCCTGACCATTCTGTCCGTGCTGAACTTATGACCGAGTTTCATCAGCGAGCGTTTCATCATTGCAATCCAGTTTCTTGGCAGTCCGTCTTTTTGGCGATCGTAGAAAAGCGGAATAATATTGTTCTCCAGGACGTCATACAGTCCTTTGCTTTCAACTTCATCCCGATAATCAGGATCATCATAATCCTCGCCCGCGCCGATAGCCCATCCGACATCAGGACTGTACCCTTCGCACCACCATCCATCGAGAACGCTCAGATTCAATCCTCCGTTGGGAATCACTTTCATTCCGCTTGTACCACTGGCTTCCATAGGTCTGCAGGGTGTATTCAGCCAGACATCGACGCCTTCGACGAGATATCTCGCCACATTCATATCGTAGTTTTCGATGAAGACGATATGATCGTGCACTCCCTCTTCCCGGGCAAAATGGATCAGTCTTTTGATCAACTCTTTACCGCCGTCATCACGAGGGTGCGCTTTGCCTGCGAATATGAACTGAACCGGTCTGTCCGGATCCGAGAGAAGTTTCCTGAGTCTTTTCTCATCTCGCAGAAGCAATGTTGCGCGCTTATAGGTTGCAAATCTTCTTGCAAATCCGATTGTCAGAGCATCAGGATTGAGAACCTCTCTCGCAGCATCAATTTCTTTTGTACTCGCACCCCTCCGTTTGAATTGTTCCGCAAGACGATTCCGTGCGAACGCTACAAGCCTTTCTCTTCGACGTTCATGCACTCGCCACAATTCGACATCCGGTATCCGTTCAGCTCCCGCCCAGTTTGATTCATCAGATGTATTCCTGAGCCAGTTCGGTCCCAGGTATCTGAGAAGGAGATCACACATTTCTTTCGATGTCCAGGAATGAGTATGAATGCCGTTCGTGATATATCCGATTGGAATTTCTGCAAGCGGAACCTCAGGCCATATTGACTGCCACATACGACGCGAAACTTCTCCGTGGAGGCGACTAACGCCATTAGCATGAGCGGTGGTACGAATCGCCAGCAGCGCCATGTTGAATGGTTCATTATAATC
>JAJRZO010000078.1 GCA_024275215.1 Candidatus Zixiibacteriota bacterium
CGTCCGGATTGACTCCCCCAAAGTAGATGTAGACTCGTCCCTGATTGATGTACAGGCCATCATAACTATATGCTCCAACTGCAATATCCGACACGGCATCTCCGTTGAAATCGAGTGTTGTCAACGCGAACCCGGACCTTTCTCCCTCAGCGTCGCCGATAAGAATTTCATCCACATCGAAATCCGGAGCGATTCCACCATAATAGACATAGGTCTTACCGATATTCTCATACCCTCTCAGGTCGGCATGATATGCACCGATAGCGATGTCATCATTTGTATCATTGTTGAAATCACCCGCGGATGTTACTGAGATACCGAAATAGTCACCGGTGTCTTCGCCAGTGAAAATGTGATCCACAGCGGTATCGGCGGCTGGTCCGCCATAGAACAGAAAGGCTGCACCCGCATTCTCCTGTGGCAGGTCATAAAATGGCGCACCGACAAGGAGATCATCGAATCCATCACCATTGAAATCGCCCGCACTTGAGAGTGAACTTCCAAAGAACGATCCTGCTGATCCGATCAGAGTGACATCCGCAATCAGATCCGCACCTGTGCCACCGAAATAAATGTCGACTCTGCCGGATGATGTACCTGCATCATCGGCAGACGGGCTTCCGATAATCAGGTCTTTGATCCCGTCGCCGTTGAAATCCGCTTCCGTCACTGACGACCCAAACTGATCGCCGAGTGATGCCCCCTCAAGGTACCCTACGAAATCATAGGCACAGAGTTGACCAGCGAGAATAAACAACATCAATAACAATAAATAGAGAGTTTTCATAGTAGTAACCTCGCTTCACAACGGAGACGGGGCAGGGAATGCCCGGAGGGAGTCTCGGCATTCCCTGCCCTGTCAATTAAGATGATTCAGAGCGCTATCCCTGCGACTACTATTTCACTAGGAGCATTTTCTTGGTGTTCGTGTAGTCATTAGTTTCTACACGGTAGAAGTAGATACCGCTGGAAACCTGATTACCGAAATCATCCATTCCGTTCCACTCAAGCTGAATTTCTCCAGCCTGATAGTAGTCATCCGCCAGCGTCCTGACGACCTGACCCATTATGTTGTAAACAGTAACCCTTACCTCAGTCGATCTCGGGATAGTCAAAAGAATAGTCGTTGTCGGGTTGAACGGGTTCGGGCGATTGAGCAACTTGTACCCTTCGGTTGAACTACCCGATCTCATCGGAGGAGTGCAATCCCCGATTGTATTGTTCGTAATGCAACCCAGCGCTTCCGGACATCCGGGGTCACAATCGAGATAAAGCATTCCATCGACATATACTGTGTCGAATACGCTATATGCGCCATAGTTATCGAGTGTGGCAACCAGGCTTGGATCACCAAGCGCTGCAAAGAGAACACAACCGGATCCCTGTAACAGGATTCCGCAAGTCCTGACCGGAATGCTATCACTCGGCGGGTTACAATAATCTATTGCAGTGTTCTCGAAACAGGCAACCGCCTCAGGACACCCGGGAGTGCATTCCAGGTAGATAATACCCGTTGCAAACACCGTGTCACCAGCCTGGAATCCATCATAAAGAGAGATTTCAAGCGGAGATGGTATCATCGGACCGCCATTGATCGGTTCGTACAGCATGCAACCTGAGCCTTCGCTGAGCACGCCACAGCCGTTATAATGAACCTCCGGATAACCGAAATCACAGTCAGCGATGGTATTGTCGATGATGCACCCGAATGCGCCTTCGCATTCAGTCTCGCAACCCATTTCCAGGTAACCGTTGACAAGAACCGTGTCACCGACATTGAAGCTGCCATAGTTATCGAGTACGAACTGATCGTATGGGCCTCCAAGTCCAACTGAGAACAGTACGCAGTTCGATCCCTGTACGAGAACTCCACAAGCCTCAAACTGCAGACCGGGTCCCGGGCCTCCTGTGCAGACATCCATAAAGAAAGTCTCGATACAACCGGTTGCTTCCGGACAGTTTGCCTCGCATTGTGCATAGAGCATACCAGCCACAAAGACGGTATCACCGGCAGCGAAACCATCATAAGATGATAACTCGAACAGATCGCTTGGACCATTGAGCGGAGCTAACAACATACAACCGGTGCCCTCAACCAATACGCCACAATCGTTGAACGGGACACCATCACCGGCGCCGCCGCAAGCTTCGATAGTGTTGTTCACAACACAAGCCACAACATCCGCACACGGCGAATCACATCCGGCAATCAGTTCACCTGTGACAAGCACAGTGTCGCCCTCGCCGAATGTTCCGAGATTTTCCACCTCGAAGAACGGCGCCATCGGATCGTGCATGTCAGTGAACAGGAGACAACCTTCGTGCATGACGAGAATGCCGCAGCCGGAGAAATCTACCGGCGGTTCTGCAGGCAATTCGGAAATCGTATTATCTGTCACACAACCGACGGCATCTGTACATGTTGTGCCGCAATCGAGATCAAGAATACCATCGACGCACACACTATCACCGACCCCGAACATACCATAGTCATCGAGTTCGAGAAGCATAGTCTCATCGCCCATCGGTGCAAAGAGAACACAGTCGGGTCCCTGTACGAGAATACCACACGCAGAGAAAGGTATTCCAGGCAACTCAACGCCATCGATTGTATTATCAACGATACACCCATCGGCATCGACACATTCAGTGTCACAACCCCATGTCAGCATACCCGCGACATAAACTGTGTCTCCAGCCTGGAAAGCGCCATAGTTGTCAAGGGCAAACAATACATCGGGTGTTCCCATCGGTGCAAAAAGGAGGCAGTTGGTGCCATCAACAAGGATACCATAGCCTTCGTACGGAACACCGGGGAATTCGGTGCCGACAACAACCATCGTTGCACAGTCATTTGCCTCGGCATCACCGCTCACGGCTGTCACGCAGACTGTGTAGATACCATCGAACGGTGGGATGGGAATCGGGAAATCATAGGAAATGACTTCACCGGGACCCATCGGAACCGGGAACGCAGGACATGTAAACGTCGTGTCAATCACGCCCTGGATAGTAATAGTAAGTTCGAATGTCAGCATAACATCCGCAGGCTCATCGCCGCAATTGATAAGCTCGAAATAGCCGTCTGCGACTCCGCCCATCGGGTTGCCGAAATCAACTGCAACCGTATCAGGAAGCTCTATATCGACTTCCACGCAGCCATCCTGAACGGGTGATCCGAATGGCGTACCTCCGACTCCATTAGCGAGTCCTTCCACGA
>JAJRZO010000079.1 GCA_024275215.1 Candidatus Zixiibacteriota bacterium
CATGCGGGCGCTGATCCTGCCAGCGTTTCCCCGGGATTCGGTTTATGAATCAGTCTTTTGCCTGTCAGATCAGGTTTGATTACATAAAGCCCCGGATTGGACAAATCGGATGACACATATGCAATCCAGTTGCCATCGGGGGACCATGATGGCGCGCTGCCGTCGGAGAGCTTTTTTGCGCGTGCGATGAGCTGTTCCGGCGATTCGGTCACCTTGGAAGAGTTTGTGATAATGATTCCTGTCGGTGATACGCTCTTGCCGTCAAATGTCGCCAGCATGAATGCTACTCGCTTGCCATCAGGCGACAGGCTGGGCGACATCGCGAAAAGTGAATTCTCGCCTCTTGGGAGCTTAAGGCTTGATACAACCCTCGTTGGGACATCGTAGAATCCAACTCGATATTCCGGCCATGTGGCATTGGCTGTGACAGCATTTACATCGTATGTGAACACGATTTTCGAACCATCGGCAGACCATTCAGGCGATTGCGCTCCGAGCGTTTCGGTGAAACCTTCCCAGAAATTATTTGTCGAGTCGAGAAACGCGTAGAAAAGATCATACACATTGTGTTGCCCACCGCCACCATCAGGATATTTCAACGAGAGAGCACCGGTTCTTGCAAAGGCAAGACGCTTCCCATCCGGACTCCATGTTATTTTGCCCTTGGCGTTCTGAATTCCTCCCACCAGCGGATGCTGGTTGCTTCCGTCAGTGTTCATCAGCCAGATGTCACCGTTCCGAATGAAGGCAATTCTCCCATTATCGGTACTCTGAGCGAGCGAAAGGGATGCGATCAGCAAAAAGCTGAGAAACAAAATAAGAATCTTTGCGCGCGAAATGGACATATTTCTTCCTTTTCTGAAAACGGTTTGTTACCGAGATTCTTCATGTTCTACACAAACACGGTCATGTGGTTGCACAAATCATCGCAGGACTATACAAAATGCAGCCGCCGGTGTCAAACCGTTTAGATCATAATGTAAAGTATCGCCTGAGTGAGAGCGATGCTCTTGGCCCTGTGAAGTCGACCTGGATCGGATCACCGGTTTCGGAATTGACAAGATAGAGTTCGTAAGTCGCAGATAGTCTCTTGTCCATTTTATCGAATTTCAGCCAGAGGTACTTTGCATCGAAAGCGAGTGTGAAACCATACCACGCAGGGTATTCGAATCCCGCGGACAGATGGAATCCGGGGCCGGAGCCTTTCAGAGCGTCCTCAAGCACATAGAATTCGCCTGTGTCAGAGCGGATTCCGCCAAATCCATCCCAGAGGTTCCAGTATCCGGCATAGTATCCGAGTCCTCCGCCTGCCCTGAAAGAAAGCGCGTCAGGTCTGGCAGAAGGCTCAGGCGGGTTAAGCAGGAAATACTGGTAGTCGAGATAAACTCCTCGCACATTGATCTGACTCCGCATTTCGAAGTCATTGATACTCTCTGCCAGTCCGGTGCCGAGGTCGTTGTAGGCCACGAAGTCGCCTTTGTTGTTTGATCCGACTGCCAGCCAGTTATCAAAACCGAAAGTCAGCATACCTTTCTTTACGACCAGTCCGACACCGCCGCTGAAACTTGTAATTCGGTATATGCCGGATAAAGCGGTAACTCCTGTGGTGCTCGTATATTTGACATAGCGGTTAAATTCCGTTGCGAATGTGTTGTAGCCGTCAGGAGTGACTTTGCCGTATGATATGCCGAAAAAAGGTACTATTTGCAGCTTAGGTTTGACGGTTTCCATGTTGGCCAGCCATTTTTCGACCATCTGTTGCTCGGACTCTGCTTTTAACGTAAATGGCAGGAGCAGCATTGTTATAAGCAAAAATCCGAATATCACCAGACGTTCCTTACTTGTCATCTCATCCTCCAAATTTGAAAGCATTTCACTATTAGTATTTATCGGACGATCTTACTGGAGGTTAAGCGTTTAGGTAGTGTCGCGGGTGCAAAACAGGCAGTTTCCCGACAGGTCGGTGTTCCGTTGAGGCAATCATTTTAGTAGAAAAAAGAGCCGCTTAATAGCGGCTCTTTTATTTCGTGAAGTATCGCAGGAGTGTCTCACTCCTGCGAAGTAGTATCGGCAGGCGTCGGGGAGACCTGCCCTACGCTAAGTTATCTAAGCTGTTGGTTCGACATAATCCATTTCAGCCATCTGCTTGTACATCCTGAACCTCATGTTGACTTCTTCCTGAGCCATCTTCAGGAGGCTTGCAGCACGTTCCGGATCTATCTTGCGGAGAGCGGTGAATCTTGTCTCAGCGTAAGCATACTCTTCGTATGGAATCGACGGCTCTTTGCTGTCGAGCAGGAACGGATGCCTGCCCTGTGCAATCAGATCGGGATTAAACCTGAAGAGAATCCAGTGACCCGATTTGACTGCGCGTTTCTGTGCATCTGTGGCTTTGGACATGTCAATTCCATGCGCAATACAATGCGAGTAGGCGATGATGATAGATGGACCATTGTACGCCTCGGCTTCGACAATCGCCTTCACAGCTTGTGTCGGATGCGAACCCATAGCGATACGAGCAACATAGACATTACCGTATGATGCCATCATCAATCCAAGGTCTTTCTTCGGCAACGGTTTTCCTGCTGCAGCGAATTTGGCTGTCGCACCAAGAGGAGTCGCTTTCGACATCTGACCGCCGGTGTTGGAATAGACCTCTGTATCAAGTACGAGGATGTTGACATTTTTCCCTGATGCCATGACATGATCGAGACCGCCATAGCCGATGTCATAAGCCCAGCCATCGCCACCGAACGCCCAGACAGATTTTTTGACCAGATAATCGGCGACTGAGAGAAGTTGCTGTGATTTGGCGTCTGACCTGTCCCTAAGGGCATCTTTCAGATTTTCTATTTC
>JAJRZO010000080.1 GCA_024275215.1 Candidatus Zixiibacteriota bacterium
ATATCGAAGTTCAGATTCTCGCCGATGAACATGGCAATGTGGTTCATCTGGGTGAACGCGACTGCACAGTTCAGCGTCGCCATCAAAAGCTGATAGAGGAGTCGCCGTCTCCTGCTCTTACAGCGGAAATGCGAGCGACTATTGGCCTGGCGGCAACACGAGGCGCCGCGAGAGCGGGGTATCAGAATGCCGGTACGATAGAATTCCTTCTTGATGAGGATGGCAGCTTCTACTTCATGGAGATGAACACGCGTATTCAGGTTGAGCATCCTGTCACAGAGGAAGTGACAGATATTGATCTGGTTCGAGAGCAACTGAGAATCGCATCAGGAATACCACTTGAGTTCGCTCAGTCTGACATCAAGATCCGGGGGCATTCTATCGAGTGTCGTATAAACGCAGAAGATCCCGAACATGATTTCAGACCATCGCCGGGTCAGATAACGACGTTTCATGTTCCCGGCGGACACAGGGTGCGGGTCGATACGCATTCGTATGCCGAGTATGTAATCCCTGCATTTTATGATTCAATGATCGCCAAGCTAATCACGCATGGCAAGACTCGTGAGGAAGCGATAATGCGGATGCAAAGAGCGCTTGAAGAATTCGTTATCGAAGGTGTTGCAACCACGATCGATTTTCATAAAAGGGTTTTTAGCGACCCCGTATTTCAGAGCGGAGTTTATGATACTTCTTTCGTAGATAAGTTTATGGCGGGTGAAACTTCTAAAATTCAGCCCGATAGCACGACGGCTGAAAAATCAACATAGGATTGGAGGCGAGATGGATACTCCAGACGGATTAAAATACTCGAAGGATCACGAATGGGTACGTGTCGAGGGTGATATCGGGACTATAGGTATCACTGATTTTGCTCAGGGTGAACTTGGCGATGTTGTCTATGTCGAGTTGCCGGAAGCCGGTAAAACTATCAGCAAGGGAGAATCGTTCGGTACGATTGAGGCTGTTAAAGCTGTATCAGAACTCTACAGTCCCGTATCAGGAGAAGTTGTCGAAATCAACGACAAACTCGAAGGCGATCCGGCTCTGGTCAACCAGTCACCCTATGATGACGGCTGGATGGTAAAACTGAAACTTGCTGACCCAGGCGAACTATCTGACTTGATGGAAGCTGCGGCATACAAGGAGATGGTTGGGGAATAATATGTCATTTGTTCCCAACAGCAGGGAAGAGCGTGATGAAATGCTCCGCGAAATCGGTGTCTCATCGTTTGATGATCTGGTAGCCGCGATCCCTGAACATTTGAAGCTCAAGCGAAAGCTTGATCTTCCTGTGCCGATGTCGGAGTGGGAAGTGTATAAACATCTCGCCGGACTTGCATCGAAGAATGTAAGCTCTGAAAGCTATGATGTATATCTCGGCGGCGGTATCTACGACCATTATGTCCCGGCAGTCGTGGACTCGATAATTTCGCGGCCTGAGTTTGCTACGGCATATACACCATATCAGGCTGAGGTTTCACAGGGCACATTGCAGAGCATTTACGAGTTTCAGAGCCTGATAACCCGGCTTACTGCGATGGATGTCGCTAATGCCTCGATGTATGATGGCGCTTCCGCGACAGCCGAAGCTGTCCTGCTTGCGCTTGGTCACACGAAGAAGCGAAAAGTCCTTCTTTCATCAGGACTCAATCCGCTTTATCGAAAAGTTGTGAGTACATACCTGTCTGGCTCAGATGTTGACATTGTTGACATTCCTGACGCTTCCGGCGTGTTGGATCGTGATGCGCTCGGCGATATTCTCGATGATTCAGTCGCATGCTTCGTGATTCAATCGCCTAATTTCTATGGCTTAATCGAGGATATTGATGGGCTGAAAAAGATGTTGGATGATGGCCTGTTGATATGTGTGACAAATCCGATTACGCTCGGTGTCCTGAAGCCGCCGGGTGAATTCGATGTCGATATTTGTGCAGGTGAAGCACAGTGTCTCGGTAATGCTATGTCATACGGCGGTCCGGGTTTGGGTATCTTTGCCACGAAGAAAGAGCTTGTCAGGAAGATTCCGGGAAGACTCGTGGCACGCACGACCGATGTCGAAGGAAAGATCGGATATGTGCTGACTCTCCAGACTCGTGAGCAGCATATCAGACGCGACAAAGCGACATCGAATATTTGCACCAATCAGGCGCTTTGTGCTTTGGCGAGCACTGTATATCTAAGTCTGCTCGGTAAAGCGGGAATTGTCGAGATTGGTGAGACTTGTGTCCGGAGCGCGCATTATCTCGCCGAGAAGATCGCCTCGCTCGACGGCTATTCGATGCCATACGCCGGGTCGTTTTTCAATGAGTTCGTCGTGAGGACTCCGATTTCTGCTCGTGAGTTGATGGGACGTCTTGAAGCGTACAAAATACTTGCGGGTATACCGCTTGAATGGTTTTATCCTGATCGCAAGAATGATCTTCTGGTCGCTGTGACTGAGAAGCAAACCCGTTCCGAACTTGATCGTTTTGTAAAAGTATTGTCGGAAATAACCGCAACAAGAAAGGTAGCTGTCGACTGATGCTGCATTGTCCCAACTGCAATTGTGATTTCGATGATACTGTGGCTGCTTGTCCATACTGCGGCTCCGATCTTATTGACGGTCCGAGTGATGTATTCGAGGACACCGATGCTGAAGAAATCATTTCCGATGAAGAAGAGTTCGACATGGAAAGCGCGGTGTTGCTATACAAGTCATTTTCAAGATTGAACACGGATTTCCTTGTCGAGACATTAAAGTCTGCTAAGATACCCTACTTTTGCAAGATTGTCGGCGGACTTTACGGTCGCGGTATACCGGGAACAGTCGGTATTTTCGGGACAGAATCGGTTGATGCCGAAATATATGTTCCGGAGGAATACGAGGAAGAGGCGCTGGAAATTCGTAAGCAGACTGTAGGTGATGATGACTGAGGGGACTGACATGAAGAAACTCACATTATTGATATTGATGATTCTGTTGCTGTCGGCTTCGCTGATCCAGGCGGATGAGGGCGGGACTGACGATTCACTCTACATTGAATGGATTAAGAACTTCGATGATGCGCAGGCTCTGGGATTATCTGAGAATCGGATTATTCTTCTTGATTTCTACGCCGACTGGTGAACATGGTGCAAACGCTTGGACAGCGTTACGTTTGTCGATCCCGCAGTTGCTGCGATTTCGAAAAGCATTGTCTTCAGCAGGTTCAATGCGGACAAAGATTCGGCGCTCGCGAAGACCTATGGCGTTTCCGGTTATCCCACGATGGTTCTTGTCAAACCTAACGGGACCGAACTTGACAGACTTGTCGGTTATTATCCACCGACAGAGTTTATTCCGGCACTGTTTGACATTTTGCAGAACAGAAACACCCTTGATGATTACCTGACTCGTCTTGCAAATCATCCTGACAGCCTTGCACTGCGAAGCGAGGTTGCAGAGAAATATCAATATCGTTCCATGAGCGACTTGGCGAAGAAACATTACAATTATATAATCTCCGCTGACCCGGACAATCAGCAGGGATTTTCAGATGATGCGATGCTCGCACTCGGCAGGATGGAACTGAAAGCGGAACACTATGCTGATGCTGTCGAATTGTTCGAGAGACTTCAGGTGCGTTATCCTGAAAGTGAGTTGTTTGAAGAGGCTAACATCTATGTTCCTTACACGTATATGAAAGCGGGCGAAGATAAGAAAGCTATCGAATCCTTTGAGGCTTTCAAAGTGGAGTTCCCAGAATCTGAAGATATCGAGTGGGTCGACAAGAAAATTGCGGAGATAAAAGAAGGAAATAAATAGTTTATGCCGACTATGCCAGACAACGAATTGAATATATTCGAGAAATCCCGCCACGGCAGGAGAGGATTGTCTCTTCCGAAGAACGGTATTGACGCGAAACCGCTCGAAACCCTGATCGAAAAACGATTCCTGCGAAATAAACCACCGGAGTTGCCGGAAGTTCCTGAAAGTGAAGTAGTCCGTCATTTCGTCGGTCTTTCAATGAAGAATCATCATATCGACAAGGGATTCTATCCGCTCGGATCATGCACGATGAAATACAATCCGAAGATTAACGAACGGACCTGTCGGCTTCCCGGATTCTCATGCGCACATCCGTTTCAGAATGATTCGACTGTACAGGGTGCGCTTGAACTCATGTTTTCCACTGCTGAGTATCTCTCCGAGATAGCTGGAATGCACGCTGTTACGCTTCAGCCTGTCGCCGGAGCGCATGGAGAGTTATGCGGGATGCTCATCACGAGGAAATATCACGAGAAACAGGGAAAGCAGCGCAAGTATGTGATTCTTCCCGATTCTGCGCATGGCACGAATCCGGCATCGGTCGTTTGTGCAGGCTTTCAGGTTAAGCAGGTGAAATCATCGGCTGACGGCACTCTTTCTCCTGATGATCTTCGCGCTGTCATCGATGAGGATACGGCAGCGGTGATGCTGACTAACCCTAATACACTTGGGCTTTTCGAGACAGAGATCGAAGAGATCGCGAAGATCGTTCATGACGTCGGCGCGTTGCTATACATGGATGGCGCAAATCTGAATGCGCAGCTTGGAATAGTCAGACCGGGTGATCTCGGATTCGACATAGTACATTTCAACTTGCACAAAACATTTTCGACACCTCACGGTGGTGGCGGTCCCGGTTCCGGTCCGGTCGGTGTTGTCGAAAAGCTCGAATCATTTCTTCCCGTACCTGTCGTAACAAAGAGAACAGATGGCAATCGGCATTCATTTCACCTGAGTTATGATCGCCCTGATTCCATCGGCAAACTGCATGCGTTTTATGGTAACTTCGGAGTGGTCGTGCGTGCATGCACATATATTCTGATGAATGGTGGCGAGGGATTGCGCGAAGTATCCGAAGCGGCGGTCATCAATGCCAACTACCTGAAAGAAAAACTCAGGGGCAAGTTTGACCTGCCGTATCCGCAGCATTGTATGCACGAGTTTGTGCTCTCGGGCAATCGCCAGAAGAAGCGCGGCATACGGACAACCGATATGGCCAAGAGAATGCTCGACTTTGGGGTGCACGCACCGACATGTTACTTTCCGCTTATAGTTCCCGAAGCCCTGATGATCGAACCGACGGAAACTGAAACCAGAGAAACGCTTGACAGGTTTGTCGAAATAATGATACAGATTGACCGCGAAGTGGATGAGATGCCGCAGACACTCAAAGACGCTCCTCATAACACACCTGTCAGAAGGCTCGATGAGAGGAAAGCCGCAACTGATCTTGATGTTGCATGGCGTACAGATGACAAATTATAGGTCAAGCGGACAGGCCGCTTGACCTGCATGAATTGTGCTGAAATTCAAATCTGTCAGCTTCAGGTATGGCGCCGACTCCCCCTTGGCCTTGAAAGATATTTCTCTCGACATCAATGATGGAGAAAAGGTGGCTGTAATGGGTAGTAATGGCAGCGGGAAGACTACTCTCGCGCTCCTCGCTGCTGGACTGCTGAAACCAATCTCCGGCGTTGTCGAATTCGACAATGATGATTGCCGCGCTGGTGTGGTTTTTCAGAATCCTGACAATCAGATCATCTCTGTCACAATCGAGCGGGAACTTGCATTTCCTCTCGAATGCCGCCAGGTGGAATCATCTGAGATTCGCCAGCGTGTCGACAAAATGCTTGCATGGTCTGGATTCGAAGGGAGGCGTTTTGATTCTCCGAATAATTTGTCGGGTGGAGAGAAGCAGAAACTTGCCCTTGCCGCCGCTTTGATTGCGCATCCTGACCTGTTGATACTGGATGAACCGACGTCGCATCTCGATGCTGCCGGAAACCGGATGTTGCATGATTTAATCAGGCGAGCGCAAACGGAAAACCCGTCATTGATTGTACTGGTAGTGACGCAAGCATCGTCCGAGGCTCTTGGATGCGACAGGGTCATTGTACTTGATTCAGGCGAAATTGTTGCGGACAGCCCGCCGAAAGAATTGCTCAGCAATCAGGAAGAATGCGATAAATTGCATATAAGACCGCCCGAAAAACTGCTCGCGGAGAGTGTCATCGCAAGTCTGAACACGATCAATGATCAGAATTCGCCCGACAATAATGTTAGGGAGCAAGGCGATGATAGAATAGAGATTGTCGGACTGTCATATTGCTGGCCTGATGGAGTTGATGTGTTCGATGATCTGAATCTGACTTTGCATTGCGGAAGAGTAACAGGAATAGCAGCGCTGTCAGGTGGAGGAAAAACAACACTCGGATTGCTTCTTGCCGGCTTGATAGAACAGGATGGCGGAGACATCGTGATTGGCAGAATAAAAACCAATGCACAAGATCGCCTGCAGAATTTTTGCTATCTATTCCAGTTCCCTGAGCGGCAAATCTTCTCTGCCACTGTTTTCGATGAGATCGCATTTGGTCTGGAATGTATGGGCGTTGAACATAGTGAGATCGAGCAGAGGGTCATGAGTTCACTCGAAACAGTTGGTCTCAAGTTTGCGGATTTCGCGCAGAGATCGCCGTTCAATCTGTCAGGTGGAGAAATGCGCAAGGTAGCGCTTGCATCGAATCTCGTTCTGAATCGAGATGTATTGATCTTTGACGAACCAAATGTAGGGCTTGACAATGAATCGGTAGAGTCATTCGTGCGGATTGTGCATAACCTTGACAATAACGGCAGGACTCAATTGATAATCTCGCATGACACTGAATTCCTGTTTGAGGTTTGTGATGATCTTATACTGATGGATAAAGGCCGAATCCGCTTTGTCGGCGATAAGTACGATGTTATTGAAGAACCGAATGTTTTCAGAGATTGTGAAATCGCTATCCCTACGATTGTCAAACTCTGCGAAAACGAACGAATCCGCAATCTTGTGAGAAATACGAGGATCAGGTCTGTTCGCCAGCTTGTCGATACGTTGAAACAGACTTCTTGACACTGGAATGCAAATACCTATCTTCACCTCATGTATTTTAGACGAAATATTGCCTGTGGCACAACATGGGCTATGTTGATTCCGGTAATGCGATTGAAGTGGGCGTATGTGA
>JAJRZO010000081.1 GCA_024275215.1 Candidatus Zixiibacteriota bacterium
CCTGCCTGCGCAGGGGTGACGGTTTACTGAATAAAGTAGCACAGGAGCGCCCCACTCCTGCGAAGACAATCAGCAGGTGTCGGAGACATCTGCCCTGCTTGACTAATTATGGCGATTACTCGTCGTCATTCCTGCGAAGGCAGGAATCCAGAACCAGATTCAGAAGGCGCAAATGTGACAAGCTGGATAAGCTGTCTGGTCCCCTGCGCTACTTGCTAACACATTCTCCTTGTACTGATCGCGATTGGATCGTATTATCCTGACATGGAGAAACACAATGTCTTTCCCGATGAGGAACGGAAACCGCAGTTTGCAGGATCATTCTATCCCGCAGACCCGCTGACTCTCACTAAGACTATCAGCCAATTCTACTACGATGTTGAAAAGAAAGACATTGATGGGGATATCCTCTCAATCGTGTCACCTCATGCCGGCTATATATATTCCGGTAGTGTCGCTGCGCATGGATATAAACTCCTCGAAGGCATGAAATACGATATCGTCGTTGTCATAGCGCCATCGCATGCCGACATGTTTCAGGGCGCGTCGATTTACAACGGCGGAGCGTATGTTACGCCATTAGACAAGCTCTATGTCGATCTCGATCTGGCAATCAGGATGGCAAACATAAACCCGTCGAAGGTCTACCTTTCGACCAAGGGACATACCGGCGGTTCAGTCGATCGCGCTGAGCATTCGCTTGAAGTTCAGCTTCCATTCCTGCAGATTGTTCTCGGTGATTTCAAATTGATTCCGATTGTGATGGGTGAGCAGGAGATGGATGTCTGTATCACTCTGTCGGAAATACTCGCCGGAACATTACTCGGAAAGAAAGCACTGGTCGTGGCATCGTCGGACCTGTCGCACTATCATCCGGCTGCTGAGGCGAATATGCTCGATAGTATTGTCCTGTCGAATGTCGAGAATTATGATCCTGACGGATTGTATAATGCCATTGCTCACGGCAGATGCGAGGCATGCGGTTTCGGGCCAATTATCACAGCTATGCTGGCAGCACGCAGACTGGGAGCGAATAAATCCGAGATTATCAAATATGCGCACAGCGGTGATGTGTCAGGCGACAATGATGCAGTCGTCGGTTACATGTCAGCCGTGCAATACAAGTCACGTGCTCCGAAAACATATACAATCGAATAACGAAATAGTATCCTGATCTGAATTTCAGCGATTTGCTGAAGCGCAATAATTGCTTGCCAAATTGCATTTTCCTGTTAAATTAGTGCGCTTGAAAATCGGTGGAACGGGTTTTTGCCGTGATCGATAAAGAAGCATGTGGCCCTATCGTCTAGTGGTCTAGGACGGGTGGTTCTCAGCCATCAAACGGGGGTTCGATTCCCCCTAGGGCTACCAATTATAAGTGCCTGCAAAACAAACGCTTGCAGGCATTTTCTCAGATGTTTTCGCATTGTGACTATCTCGAGGATCGATGGCAGTCACGAGATGATGTCAAGGGCAGTAATTAAGAACTTTCCCCAACGACTCGATTAAATAGAAATGTACTTAAGGGCACTCTGCGCATGGCTCCGGACCGCCTGCAAAGATATAATTGATCAGGTAGACAACATCGTCGATGTCAATATCACCTGAACAGTCGGCATCGCCCGATTCATACGGTACAGGCGCGGTACCACCGGCGAAAATGTAATTGATCAGATATACGACATCGTCGATATCAACCGCCCCGCTTGCGTCAGCATCACCGCATACAAAGGGCGGTACTTCCAGCGCTGTTACAGAGAAGTTGTCGATATAGCCTGTATAGCTGATTCCCAAACCGACTCTGCCGCTTCTGTGTATATATGATGCCGGTAATGTCTCTGTCTGATACTCGCCATAGGCCCGTCGAGTGAGTTCATCACCTCTGATCTCGAACATGACAACACCATCCAGCAATAATTGCAGCAATGAATCTGTCACGAGGAACTTGGCATGAAACCAGTCATTGACCTCGAATGTGTCACGAGCGTAATTCATAACTTTGTTAATTGTGTAAGAACCATCAATGTACTGCTGGAAAACAATTGATCCGAAGTAGTGGGACATGATTTTCAAACGGCAGTAATTGTCGGCATCAAGATAACCCCATTCAATGCCGGTCACTTCTACATTCTGAAAACCCATGGTGGGATCAACTATGTCGAGATTCACTATGAACTTGTCGAATTCAAGATCACTCTTTCCCGCACGTACACCCCATGAGAATTCTTCCGGAAATCTGTACGATCCCAATGCCTGAGTCACGAGAACATGTGTACCTGTCGAATCCCAGTCCGGCCTGAATCCATCACTATATATCCTTGGCGAATTTACCGGCATGGTGTCGGTGACAGTCCAGGGTATGGGCAGCGTGCCGAGTTCCTCGTCTTCGAAATCATCCCTGAATAGTGGGCTGCCCGGTCTTGCCCAATCCATTGCGAATTCATCCGGGATAGTGTAGTTGTTGGCAGCATCAAGCGAGAATGCAGTATAGAAGTACATCTCGTAATCAGTCACGCCGATATCCTCGAACTCGCCATCGGTTCCCTCATAAACTATCGTTCCGCCGCTCGGTTCCGTCACAAATCCCGTATCCGATCTGATAATCATCGTGCGATTCCAGTCGGCGTCATTGGGATCAACCCATTTCAGGAACACGGATCGACTCGATTCAATGGCTACGAGCTTTGTGGCCGGATCGGGAGGATTGAAATCCACGACTGTTGTCGAATCCGATGAACCGGTTCCGCCACTGGAGACATTCAGCGCAAGATCATACGCGAAGGCAGTATAAAAGTAGGTTGTCTGCTGCACTATGTTTTGTGAATCAACCGCCGTATTGTCGAAGCCATCATAGACTAATTCACCGTCGGAAATGCTGGAGGGGAAACCGTCATCCCTGCGCATAATTTTAACGGCTATCCAATCGGGATCAGTCGGAAGGTCCCATGAGAGCAGCACTCGATCAAATGAAGTCTGAGCATCCATACCGGTTACCGGAGCCGGAGCTTCCGTGTCGTTATCCATCCACCCCGGAGCCTGATATAGCTCTATACCGTCGAGTAGCGCTGTGATTCCCATACCGTCTTTGATCCGACTTGTCCAGGAATAGAACGAGCAATACATCGTATCGAGAAGTTCAAGCTGTTCGACTCCGTTGCTGATATCGAATACTGCCATTGATGTTTGTGCATAATATGAGTTAGTGTAGAGATAGTCTCCGACAATTGCAATGTTTGAGACCATTGCGAGATTGTAACCGTGGATGTCTTCAGTGATCTTGTGAGCAAGGTACGGATTGTACGGATCACTGACGTCGACAACTCCGATTCCGTCCGTTCCGAGCGCAACATAGACACTGTCATATACCGTGCGTGGATCGACAGCAGCATTCTGGGACCAGACAGCTACACCTATTTCTCCAACGGCGGTAGTGCAGCCTCCGATTACTTGAGGTGCAAACCTGCGTGGATCGGAAACATCCGCAATCATGAAGTCCGACCAGTCCTGGTTAGGTTCCCAGCCTGCATTGAGAAGATAAATATAAGGTCCGACTTTCAGCACACCGAGTCCTTCGGCTCTGCTGGTCGTGACGCCGCCATCAAGATGAACCGACCCCATCACCCTCGGATGACTCGGTTCCGACGTCTCGAATATCTCACCCGTCATTCCGTAGATGACATTCCCTTCCTGCACCATATTCTCGATTCCCCTTACCGGGTAGCGTGCCACTCCGACCGGGTTGGATGGATCGGAGATGTCGACAACCTGCATTCCCCATCGAACTCCGTAACTACCGCGACCCGTATAAATGTAGTCACCCACCCGACCCTCGAAATCCCACAGTTCCAGCCCCGTATGATGGTATCCGAGAAGCTGCGGATTCATTGGATCAGAGATATCGACAATATTTATGCCACCGCCGAGATTTTGCACTGCGAACGCCAGATCCCCATCGATGTAGACATCATCTACCTCTCCACTGTAGTGCAATTCGCCGCGAGGCGAAGGGGACACAGGATCACTTATGTCAAATATCCTCAGCCCGAAGAGATTATCCGCGATGTACGCTGTCGATCCTGATGGATTAACATCAACAAACGCGATATTCTCGGAGCTGTCCACATAGCTCCCCAACACTTCAATAGACTCCAGGTCCGAAATGTCGAGAATTTGAAGTCCTCCACGGCGAAGAAGACCATCTCCGGGAAAGGTGCCAATGGTCATTTCCCCGGTAGAGTAATTCTCTGAGAAGCTGTATATCTCGTATCCGGGAGGTATCGGATCATCAGGGTTGTGAGCTTCCTTGACAAGATGAGGGCGATACCCGCCTCTTCCGGCAAGGTATATCTTCGTCTCATCCGGTGACAGCGCAATACCCTCATAATCCCCATCGCGATTCCAGGGATCTGTGTCCGATACATACGGTATATACCTCGTGAGTATTTCCGGAGCGGATGGGTTCGTGACATCCAGCACAACCAGACCGCGCTTGGTTGCCAGATAAGCCCGCGAGCCATCCTGGGAGAGTGTTACATTCTGAACATCGAAAGTATCCGGTAATGTATACACAAGTGTGGGTGCTGTTGGAACTGACACATCATAGATGTTAAGCATGAGGCTTGGTCTGCCAACCATGTAAGCGTAGTGGTATGCATTATCGAGCACTATTCGCCACGCATGAAAGATGCTGTCACCTTCGCTCGTCTGACCGAGAAAAGTCGGCGATTCGAGATCGCTGAAATCCCATATCTGGAAATCCGATTCGGAATTGAAATAGGCATAGCGTGTGTTTGAATCGATCTCGGCGATGGCGACTGCCCTTATTCGGTTGGAGGTCCCGTTATTGAACATGTTAACAGAATCTACATTGAGCGGATCGCTGACATCAAGTATCGAGATGAGTCCTGCCATGCCACCGGTATACAGGTAATCACCAACCAGAGTCGTGTTCAAAGTCCATGTTGGTGAAGGGAGAACGCGCAAGAAAACCGGATTGTCCGGATCTGTGGCATCGATTTGGATCAGATTTGTTGTGCTCTCATTCAGCGTCGCGTAGAGATATACATTCTCTCCTACAACCTGAACGGCAATATCCTGTGGGTAACCCCAGAATATCTGCATATTGCCAAGTCTCTCGAAATCTTGCGGGTCGGCTATGGCGGTGGAGAAGTTCATCACTAGGACAACCAGTACTATGTGGATGAGATGGCGCCTGCACATTTTCCCTCCCGCGCAATCTTGTTTTATTTGTTTGTATCAGAAATCTGTTTAATCTTAACACACTTCGGGTTGTTTTGCAAGGTATTATTCACTACGAATCGGTAACCTACAAAACGGAAAAACCCGTTTACCAACGTGGTCTTTCATTAAGAAACGCTGTAATTCGTGGAATGATTTCAAGCGGAGATTGGTTCGAGAAACACCTGAATACGGTGAAACGCTCAGTCAGATGTAATATCTGCTTTTTGGGTGCGGTGTGGTTTGTTATTCTTTGATGTATGTCTTTCCAGAATATCCTGAATAGTTTTCTTGTTAATGATTCAGTACCGATTTAACTTATCACAATTCCAGTATCGACAGATTGTATCTTCAGCTTCATGCATTTTCATTGCGGGATTCCGTAACTCAACTATATTCAGGGACAACTGAAATAGAATAAGATCGTATCGCTCCGACAGGAGAGAATACTCTTGGAATTCTTCGACAACTTCTGGGCATCTGCAGTTGATATAGCATGGGGACTTCCACTCGTCATACTGTTGATAACATCGGGGCTATACTTCACCATAGCGGGAGGATTCATACCGTTCAGGCGAATCGGGCACGCTATCGGTATACTCAGAGGCAAATACGATAATCCGGATGATCCGGGGGAGATCAGTCATTTCCAGGCGTTATCATCCGCACTTTCGGCGACAATTGGCATGGGCAATATCGCAGGCGTCGCGATTGCGGTCTCTCTCGGCGGTCCCGGCGCAGTGTTTTGGATGTGGGTTGCCGGTCTGGTCGGAATGTCGACAAAGTTCTTTACCTGCACACTCGCCATACTTTACCGCAAGAAAGATGAACGCGGGATCGATCAGGGTGGCCCAATGTATTTCATTGAGGTCGGACTCGGGAAGTGGTTCAAACCGCTCGCAATCATGTTTGCAATCTGCGGAATGATCGGCTGCCTTGCGATGTTCCAGACCAACCAGCTTTCGAGTCTCCTGAACAATGACTGGGGGATAAGCAAACATGCGACGGGTATTGTCTGCGCTGCGATTGTTGCGGTTGTGATTCTCGGCGGGATCGTCAGAGTCGGCAAGGTCACCAGCAGGATCGTCCCAGCGATGTTCGTGCTCTACTTCGTCTCCGCTCTTGCCGTGATATTGAACAATGCTTCTGAGATTCCTCATCTGCTGAAACTGATTGTAACATCAGCTTTCGGCAGTGATGCTATCATAGGCGGCGGGACAGCCATCGCATTTCGTGAAGTGCTGGTCAATGGTATCAAACGAGCGGCATTTTCTAACGAAGCGGGTATCGGCACTGCGCCGATGGCTCACGGTGCGGCGAAAACCAAAGAGCCGGTGAGAGAGGGACTTATCGCAATGCTCGGGCCATTCATCGACACGAATATCGTATGTACCCTGACTGCGCTGGTGATACTGTCAGCGGGAATCTCAGGCGCAGATGATGGCGTAGTCATGACAGTCAAAGCGTTCGAGAGTGCCCTGCCGGGTATCGGACGATATATACTGACTCTCGTAATCATCATGTTCTCAGTTTCCACCATGATCTCGTATTCATATTACAGCCTGAAGTGTTCGCGATACCTGTTCGGAGACAGATTTGGTAGTTATTATGTGTATGTATATATCGCCAGTCTGTATTTCGCGGCAATATGGGCACAGGATATGGTGATAAACATTCTCGACACCGCATTCGCGATGATGGCAGTCCCGACATTGATAGGAACGCTGCTGTTGTCACCGTCAGTGATGAAAGCTACGAAAGATTATTTCAGACGAATGCGAAGCGGTGCGTGAGAAAAATGGAGTTCAGAGCTTGCCGAACACAAAAGATGTTCTTTGCGAGATTATGTAAAGTGTCTGTTTCTCGATAGTCTCTATGTGGTTATCAGGAACGTTTTCAAGCGCTGCTATGTTGTGTTTTTTGCTACGGCTGAGCATGAGGATGGTTCACGAGAGAACGTCGATTTTCAGGCTGCTCCTCTGAACAGAGAAATGAGAAGATGAGCCAGATTGGGTGACTCTTTCAGAAGTGAAAAAAGCCATGAAATGTTACTCTTAATTTAGTTTAACCGAATCAATCGAAAACTTGTGTAAAACTCATATAAATAAATGAACGCAGATTGATATTTGCTACTATAACTCATAATGTGTGCGGATGCAGGTTTCAACCGGCCTGAGAAAGGAGAGAGCGGATGAATCGATAATGCAGGATGCGGTTACAAACATTTAACAGGAGGATTAATGGTACAAGCCAAAACAAGCAAACTTATACGTATCGGGATATTCTATGACGGTAGTTATTTTTTCAAAGTAAGCAACTTCTATAAGTTTGGACACCCGCGCAAAGCGAGATTGTCATTGGGTGGTATCCATGATTTTGTTCGTGCGAAGGTAGCCGAATTGGAAAATGTTGACGAGCAATACTGTCACATCATAGGGGCTCACTATTTCCGCGGGAGACTTTCCGCACAAGCAGCCACCGCGACAGATCAACTCGGCAAGGAGAGAATGTTCGATGATGTTCTTATCAGATCAGGTATTCTGACACACTATCTCCCGCTGGATGAAACCAATTATCAACGCCCTGTCGAAAAGGGTATCGATGTAATGCTTTCTGTCGAAGCGCTCGATCTGACCTTTCATAAACAATTCGATGTTGTCGTCCTCGTAGCGTGCGATGGCGATTATGTCTCCCTTATAAGGAAGATCAATGGTTTCGGAACGAGGGTGATGCTGTTGGCATGGGATTTCAGCTATGAATTCGAGACCGAGTCAAAATCGGTTAGAAAAGAACATACGAGAGTATCTCAGTCACTGTTGAATACAGTGACATATCCAATCATGATGTCGAGACTGATCGACGACCGGACATCCTCACGCGACGCAATCGTCAACGGACTGTTCGTTAATTAGAAGATATTGGAATAGAATATCCGGAGAAAGGGCCGCAACTATGCGGCCCTTTCTCGTGATCTAATTTAGATAAAATTAATTACCGTCATTGTTCCACGGACAATCTCCGAAACGAGGGGTATCGGGAGCATCGCCGAACATCATACAATCATCATCCATCATACCCATGCCGGGACCACCATGCCCGCGCGGATGACATCCGCCCTCTCCGGGGCCGCCGAACGGCATAGCTTCGAGCTTCGCTTTCTGCTCATCGGTGAGCATATTGCGAAACGCGATCCGCGAATGGATTTTGATCTTCTGCATATTGGTTCTGATCGCTGACATCTGATCGATTTTTCTGTCGATTTCTGCCTGTGAAGCACCGTTACGCATCATCTCATGCAATTCAAGGCGTGCAAGTTTAAGATCAGCTTTGATCGGGATTATCTTCTTCTGTGTTTCCAGACGCATCTCACGTGCCTGCTTGATCTGATCGGGCGTCAATTCGAGCGCTTTCATCATCATTCCGTTTCCCGGACCGCATCCTTTCTGGAATTTCTCACCGCCGGGACCACCACCATGCCCCATACATTTCTGTGCGTTGGCAGTCACTCCACCGAACACGAAAAGCGTGATGATTAACAATGTCAGGATTCCTGTCTTTTTCATTTCAGATACCTCCTTCGGGAGACTTGTCGTTCCCGGTAACGATTTTGTTGCAACTTTGTCTTGTTTTCTCTCTGTGCATTCCGTTGCAATTGTAATTGCAATAATTGGGCGGAACTTCAGTAGTCATGATATTTTCTATCATCATCTCGGGAGCGCATGACTCCTGACTTTCAGTTTGTGTCATATATGATGAACCAACTAATCCGATCATACCAATCGGCGGCCCCGGTCTCCTTCCATCGCCACATCGCCTTCCCCAGTGACCACGTTTCTCTCTGTGCCTTCCCATTTCTCCTTCGAGTATTCCGAAAAGCTCGCGCCTTTGGCGAGGAGTGAGCACCCTTCCTTCTTCCAGCATGTATGTGATCGCTCTTCTGTGAAGCTGGCTCTGGATATCTCCGATAGAATCGACGAGTCCGAAAATCAGCGTCGTATCGGGAGACTCCTCGTGCATTGCTTCAAACAGGCTTTTCCTGAGTCTGTCAAGATGATCAGCCAGTGGGTGCGTGCTTTCAAAAAACTCCCTGCGAGAATCCCTCATATGTTGCCTTTGTTCCTTGTCAAGACCGATTCTGTCAAAGAATCTCATCTCGCATTCGCCGCGTTCGCCGGGAGGCATCGGGAATCCGCCGCGTGACCATCTCATGTATGCAACTGTCGAAATTGCGGTCAGATTGAATATGGTCAGTAGAACGATCGCAAATATGAACAGCTTTTTTTTCATGATTCATTACCTCCTGCGACATCGTTGTCAGCAGTCAGATCAAAGTAGATATCTGCGAGCGAACCAACCGGAAGATCCTCGAAGCTGTCGAGACCGTAGTCATCAAGAAGCTCCGCTGACTCATCAACCGAATCATCGGCTACAGTCGGGACATTAGCGAATTTGTATCCCGAAAAGACAGCAAGAAGAAGAGCGACGACAATCGCAGCAGGCTGAAACGTTGGGAAGAGCTTTCTCCAGAACGGCTTCGCTGATTCCCTGTCGATTACATCATCGAGCCGCGCTCCGAGCCTGGTCTTGAAAAACGGCGGTGGTTCGAGTTCCTTAATCTTGTCGACATCGACACTCGTCCATATAGCGTTGAAATCCTCAACCAGCTTGCGGCAGGAAGCGCATGATTTGATATGCTGCCTGATCTGCTCGGCAGTTTCATCGTCCAATTGCTGTTCGATGAAATCAACGAGTTTTTCTTCTATGAGCCTGCAATCTTTCACATCAACCTCCGTCTATATCAAAGACACTGATATTCGAGAATACTTGCACACTTTTATCATTTTCCCAGTTTTCTGATGATGGATTTTCTGAGATGTTGCTTTGCCCTGTGGATTCGTGACTCGACGGCTGATAGAGAAATCCCGAGGAATTGCGCGATTTCTTCGTATGGCATACCATCGAGTTTGTGCAGTGAAAACGGTTTACTGAGTTTCTCCGGTAATTCTGCGATTGCACCATAAAGAATTGCCGCATTCCGAACGATTTCGAGGCTCCTGTCCGGTCTGTCCGAATCTTTACCGGGCATTGTTTCCCCAATGTTACGCCCTGAGCCTGATAATTCCATCGCGATTATGCCGGGTTTTCTATTATCCCGTATATAATTGAGAGACTTGTTGTGTGCGATCCGAAGAATCCATGTCGACAGCGATGATTCGCCCCGAAACCTGTCGATGTTTCGGAAAACATCCACGAAGACATCCTGAGCGATGTCCTCAGAGTCCATCTTGTTGCCTGTCAAGCGATAACAGAGATTCAAAACGCGTTTGGAGTGTTTATCGACAAGTGTGTCGAATGCTCCCCTGTCACCCGATTTGATCTTGTCGATCAATTCCCATTCGTCTGAGTGCTTACTTGTCATAGGCAGGATAGACATTACTACAGATTCGACACCAATGAAAGGCAAAACTTGCTAAAAATCTGACTCTGGTGAACTGATGACCAATGACAGGCATATAAATAGTGAAGCCCGCTCGCGGATGGACGAGACGGGCTTCGGGCATGTTAAGCAGTGAAGGTATAAATGAGATAGCGGATATGCCTAATATACTTATGATACAGCCCTCATGCAAGCGAAAAGTGGACTGTATATGCCAGAATTTGGATCGGAGAAGTGGTTTTTGTCAGGCGATGAGTGAGACCCTTGTATCTCTATCGCCGCAAGTTGATTAGTTGATTGATCTCGATGGCTGGAGACTGCATTGTAATTTGATGTTTCACAAGAAACCTTGACATACGCTTAATTTCCGTTAACTAACTGTGTAGAAAACAGCAAAGCAAGGAAAGAAATCATGCGAATACAAATCTCTATCCTTTTACTTATCGTTTTCACTGCTCTGGCATCAACAGGAACTTCAGCCACATTCGAGGAGGCAAAGGCGCTTTCGGCGCAGAGCGGGAAACCGGTACTCCTTGAATTTATACGCGAGGACTGAGAGTATTGCCAACTCGCCGCTCGTGAAGCGGAAAGCGAAAGAGATGTCAAGAGTGTGCTTACGTATGTTGTACATCTTCCTGTCAATGTTCTCGATGAAAAGAACTCACCTTTGGTGGAAGAATACGATGTCGGCACAACATATCCCGTATTCATCCTGACAAACTCAAAGGGTGAAATTATCACTCGCTGGACAGGATACACCGGTGGGGGCAAGGGATTTATCAAAAGATTGCTGGCTGCTCTCAAGGATCAGCGAACGATTCCTGAGCGAATCGAACAATTCGAGAGTA
>JAJRZO010000082.1 GCA_024275215.1 Candidatus Zixiibacteriota bacterium
CTATGACACTATACTTTGGCCAGAGGACAAATACAGACGCCATCGGGATTCATCGGCTATCAAATAGAAACTGCTTTTAGGATTCAAGAGCAGTCAGCTTCATCCGAATTGCTATTTCGTCAGTATCTTTCTGCAGAATGAGATTGAGGTCATGCTGATATTGCTCTTGCCTGATCTCTTTCAGGCGCTCGTATTTCTTCACTTCTCTTGATGACTCTTCTAATTCCCTGCGACGTATGCTTGTCTCTTCAGATCGGTGTTCTACCACCCCTGACTGATGTTTTATCAGAAAGCTGAGCTGTCCCATATAGGCGTTGGTTCTGGAAAGACTTTCCGGTTCAATTCTGTGGATTCTCTTTGAACGATCCTTCGCACGACGCAGCGAGACTTCCGTTTTGAGCATTTCGAGTTTCTGCCGCTCTTCGGATTCCCGCTTCTTAGCCTGTGCGAGACGACGCTGGGATTGTTTCTTCCGATCTTCCTTCAGCTTCTTTAGCTTTTCGAGGCGGAACTGAAATTTCTTCACGGTCAATTATTTCCTTTAGACGTTCAATATCCGATTCAAAATCACTCTTCTCCATCATATCCTGCGTAAGGAAATCATTTATGTCATCGAGCTTGGCGATTGCTTCATCGGTCAGAGCATGCGAACCTTTCACATAAGCTCCTATCGTAATCAAATCCTCCGAATCACGATATGCTGCGAGCAGTTCGCGGGTACGACCCGCAATGCGACGATGCTCATCGGTGACAATATCCGGCATGACTCTTGATACCGAATCGAGCACATCAACAGCAGGATAATGATTGCGGTTTGCAAGTTTGCGAGACAATGTCACATGCCCATCGAGGATCGATCTTACAGCGTCCGATACCGGCTCGTTGAAGTCATCACCTTCAACAAGAACAGTATATATTCCGCTGATACTTCCTTTTGCAGTAACTCCGGGTCTTTCGAGAAACCTGGGAAGGAATGCAAAGACTGAAGGCGTGTATCCTTTGGTCGCCGGAGGTTCACCAACCGCCAGACCGATTTCGCGCAACCCCATCGCTATCCTTGTAACCGAATCGATCATCAGGACAACATCCCTGCCCTGATCCCTGAAGTACTCTGCTATTGTCGTTGCAACGAGCGCGCCCTTGACTTTGATAAGTGCTGGCTGATCCGATGTCACGGCAACTACCACCGAACGCTTCAATCCTTCATCACCAAGATCCCGTTCGAGAAAATCCCTGACTTCTCGTCCACGTTCTCCGATCAATCCGATCACATTGACATCCGCCTTTGAATGCCGCGCGATCATTCCCATCATTACACTCTTGCCTACTCCTGATCCGGCAAAGATTCCGAGCCTTTGTCCTTTACCGCATGTCGTCAGCGTGTCGAGTGATCGTACACCCGTGACGACTGGTTCTGTAATCCTGATTCGCTTCAACGGATGAGGCGGGTTAGCGTAGACATAACTCTTATTCTTACAGTTGAGTGCTCCTTTGTCATCAAGCGGCTCTCCAAGACCGTTGAGTACTCTCCCCAGCAACTCATCTCCTGTATCAACGCAGAATGTTTCACCCGTAGCTTCAACTACTGATCCCGGGTTAATTCCGCTCATATCACCAAGCGGCATTAACATTACCTGGTTGTCCTTGAATCCGACAACTTCGGCAAGTACAGGCTCTCCCCCCTCACATGGAAATATCCTGCAGAGTTCGCCGATTGATGTCGATGGTCCTGTCGATGAAATAACGAGTCCGATAACACGTGTGACTTTTCCCTGTTGTTTGAGAGTCACCGTGTTTTCGACAGTATCGTAGTATTGTTTAAGAATGCTTGGCATTATTGGTTGGAATTGCTTGCGTTGGCTTTTCTCAAGGCATCCGTGATTGCCTGAAGCTCGGTTTCGATTCGTGCATCGACATTGCCCGACTCAGTTTCGAGCATACATCCTCCCGGCGAAACCCGCCTGTCCGATTCAATCGTGATGCGCTGAATTCTGTCATCAATCGAGTACAAATCGTCAAGCCTTTCCTTCACGAATGACTCCTGTTCAGGCGAAACTTTGA
>JAJRZO010000083.1 GCA_024275215.1 Candidatus Zixiibacteriota bacterium
ATGTACGGCTATCGCTTGAAGAAATACATCGGAGCATATATGGCTGCGCTCAATGGCGCTGATTGTATTGTGTTTACAGGGGGGATAGGGGAAAATTCTCCTCGTGTCAGAGCCGAGACGCTCAAAAACATGGACTGGTTTGGGGTCAGCCTCGATAGTACTGCCAATGAACAGGCTGTCGGTTGTGAGTGCGAAATCTCAGCAAAGGATTCCAAAGTGAAAGTGCTGGTTGTTCCAACGAATGAAGAACTGGTCATTGCGATGGATACCAGAAGGATTGTAAACGAGCAGTGATTATGGTTTATTTACTTCTTAAGTTTTAGCAACTTTGCTCAATAGATTTGTTATGTGAAGGAAGTCTGGATCATACGCGTGAAGAAGAATATGGAGGCAGCATTGAATGAAATAGTTTTCAAAAAGGATCTTTGCCCGAAGATAACTCTGTTCAGGATCAAAACGCCTGAACTCGTCAGCAGAGCAAAGGCAGGACAGTTTATTATCCTGAGAGCATACGAGGATTCCGAAAGAATCCCAATGTCCATCGGCGGGCTTGACCGGGAGAATGGCTTGCTGACTATAGTTGTGATGGAAGTTGGAAAATCTTCCGCCGAGATCGTAAGAATGGAAGAGGGTGAGCGATTTCTCGATGTTGTCGGACCCCTCGGCGTTCCGACTCATATCGAGGATTTCGGTGGAACCTGTGTGGTAGTCGGCGGCGGCGTCGGCATTCCGCCTATTCTCCCAATCGCGGAAGAATTGAAAGCGCAGGGGAACAAAGTGATCGGTATCATCGGAGCCAGAAACGAAGACCTGCTGATTTACGAAGAAGAACTCGGCAGTGTCTGTGACGATTTAATTATCACAACGGATGACGGTTCCAAAGGCATGAAGGGATTCGTCACCAATGCGCTTCAGAAGCTGATCGATGATGGTGAGAATATCAAATTCGTCATGTCGGTCGGACCTGTAATCATGATGAAGAATGTAGCGAAGACGACAGAACCGCACAGCATCAACACCTGGGTTTCGCTGAATCCGATTATGGTCGATGGTACAGGAATGTGTGGCGGATGTCGCGTATCGATTGACGGAAAGTCCAAGTTCGCCTGCGTTGACGGTCCCGATTTCGATGCTCACAAGGTTGATTTCGATGAGCTGATGAAGCGACAGACTATGTACGTTCCGCAGGAGAAAAAAGCATACGAGCAGTATCTCCATAAGTGTAAGATCGGCCTTGGCCGCAGTTCGTGATTTGTTGAACAGACATCGGAGAGGAAAGAATAATGTCTAATGGACTCGAAGGACTGGTTCTTGGCCAGATTGAGAAGAAAGAAAGGATGAAAATCCCCCGGCATGAGATGCCGGCGCAGGATCCTGAAGTCAGAAAACATAATTTTAATGAAGTTCCAAAGGGTTTCACGCCTGAACTTGCCGTCAAGGAAGCGCAGCGATGCCTTCAATGCAAAAAGCCGCTATGTATCAACGGCTGTCCGGTTGAAGTCGATATCCCCGCGTTTCTGGATCTGGTTACGCAGGGAAAGTTCAGCGAAGCTGCGAGAAAAATCAAAGAAACAAATTCACTCCCTGCTGTGTGTGGACGGGTCTGCCCGCAGGAAGAACAGTGCGAAATCATGTGTATTCTGGATAAGAAACACAGGTCGGTCGCCATCGGACATCTCGAAAGGTTCGTAGCCGATTGGGAACGCGAACATAACGAGATGGAACTTCCCGAGATTGCGCAATCATCAGGCAAGAGAGTAGCCGTTGTCGGATCGGGACCCGCCGGTCTGACGGTTGCCGGTGATCTTGTCAAGCTTGGCCACAGTGTGACAGTGTTTGAGGCGTTGCACAAAGAAGGTGGAGTTCTTGTTTACGGCATTCCAGAGTTCAGGCTCCCCAAATCGATAGTACAATCAGAAGTCGATTTTCTTGCCAGAATGGGCGTCGAGTTCAAGTCCTCGTATGTGATTGGCGAAATCAAAGGTATCGATGACTTGTTCGAAGAGGGTTATGACGCAGTATTCGTCGGAACAGGTGCCGGACTTCCGAATTTCATGGGCGTTGAAGGTGAGAATCTTAACGGCATCTATTCGGCAAACGAATAC
>JAJRZO010000084.1 GCA_024275215.1 Candidatus Zixiibacteriota bacterium
GATGAACTTGCAGACCTGATGATGAGCAATTCCTCAACGCGCATTGAGACGCTGATAACTCGTCTCGCACAAATGGCGCGCGCAGTAGGGTTGCACCTGATACTTGCTACGCAACGTCCCTCTGTTGATGTAATAACCGGACTCATCAAGGCGAATTTCCCCGCGCGCATTGCATTTCAGGTGGCAACGCGGGTTGATTCGCGTACTATCCTCGATGGCAATGGCGCTGAGAAACTTCTTGGGAAAGGCGATATGTTGTTCCAGAGACCGGGACAGGCAGATTATGTCAGAGTTCATGGTTCAAATGTCACCTCGGCGGAGACAAATGCCATCATGGAAGTTATGCGGGTACAGTCGATTGAAGTCGAGAAAATCGACAATTTTACCGAAGAACGTTCGGAGAAACGACAGGATGATCTTGGTAAAGACCCCCTTCTCAGAGAGGCAGCAGAACTGGTTGTCAAACACAAACAGGGATCCGTATCACTCCTGCAACGACGGCTCGGTATAGGTTATCAGCGTGCTGCGAGACTGATTGACCAGCTCGAAGAGAAGAAAATCGTTGGAATGTATGACGGCTCCAAAGCGCGCGAAGTTCTTATTGACGAAGCTCACCTGAACAGACTTCTCAAGATTAAGTGACCTAACGCTTGCAAAAAGTGTATATTACTACGGGAGAGTAAGTATGCGCTGTGACATGTATCAAATCCTGTTTGCCGTCATCCTGACGGCGTTCTTGATCGGGGGAGTGCAGGCTCAGACATCGAAAGATGTTCTTGCACAGCTTCAAAAGCGATACGATGACTTGAATGATCTTGAGGTTTCGTTCGAGCAGCAGGTTCATTCCGGTGTTTTCGCTTCGACACAGAAGACTTCCGGGAAAATGTACCTTGCCAGGGACGACAAGTTCAGGATGCAGACCGATGAACAGACGATTGTCTCTGATGGCGAACTGCTCTGGGTCTACTCTAAAGAGAACAAACAAGTCACGATTGACAAAGTGGCGAAAACTGCTGATCTTGTCAGGCCGAGCGACTATTTGTTCACATTCAGAGAGTCGTACTCGACATCGCTCCTGCCCGATACGATTCTTGGGAAGACAGAATGTATTCGTGTCAAACTGGTTAGCGACGAGAAAGATGAATTCATTCAGCGGATGACGCTTTTCGTAGGAAAAGAAGACCTGCTTACCCACAGAGCTGAATACGATGACATCAATGGCAACAGGGTCGAAATCAGCTTCAAAGACATAAAGATTGATAAGGGGCTGAAACCTGAGATTTTCAAATTCAAAACGCCAAAAGGAGTCGAAGAAATTCGACTTCCGTGAGACCTCTATATGAGCCGCAGAGTATTCCTTAAGAATCTCGGATGTCCCAAGAATGAAATCGACGGCGATCTGATGGCGTCATATCTGGAGGAGATCGGCTGCAAAATGGTCGATTCGCCGGAGGACGCCGAAGTCCTCATAGTGAATACGTGTGGTTTTATTACTGAAGCAAAAGAGGAATCTATCGGGGAGATTCTCGATTTGGCGCGGCTCAAGTCCGGTGGCAATGGGAAGAAACTTGTCGTGTCGGGATGTCTTGCTCAGCGATACAAAGAAGAACTTGCTGCCGGTATGCCTGAAATCGATCATTTTCTCGGTATTTGTGATCTGAAGAATATCCGTAGCATAGTGCAATCTGACAGCGGAACAGATAGTTTTACCGGTAAGCTGACACGCCGTTATCAGAAGCACGAGGTGTTGCCGCTTCGATCTCGAAAGAGTTATGCCTATCTCAAAATATCTGATGGGTGCGATAATCATTGTTCATATTGTGCGATTCCTCTGATACGGGGACGTTTCAGGAGCCGCCCCGTAGCCGATATTCTCAATGAAGCCAGTAAGCTCGGGCCTGCGGGATTTCGCGAATTGATCCTGATAGGTCAGGACACGACGATGTACGGTATGGATATTTACGGTCAGAAAAGACTCGGCAATCTACTCGGTCTCCTGAGCGGCATCGACAAGCGGTTTTTTATTCGTGTAATGTATGCCCACCCGCGACATATCGATGATGATCTCATAAATGTTCTTGCTTCCAATGAACAAGCTCTTCCATATATTGATCTTCCGATACAGCATGTCTCAGACAGGATGTTGAAACTGATGGGGCGCAAAGTAACATCCAAAGCCATTCGCAGGCTTGTTACGAAGTTGCGTGATAAGATTCCGGGGATAACAATTCGCACGACATATCTTTTGGGGCATCCGGGAGAAACGACCGCTGACTTCGAAAAATTGTTGCGTTTCCAGGAGGAGTTTAATATCGAGAGAGTCGGAGTCTTCGGTTATTCCGCCGAGGAGGGTACGAGTTCGTTCCGGTTCGACGGACGAGTGCGGGAAAGCACAATTGCGCGCCGAATCGATACCATGATGGAACTCGTGCAGGAACAATCACTGGCGCGAAATCATGCGCTTGTAGGGAGTGTGCAGGAGATGATTGTCGATGCTCCCGCCGATTCCGGTCGTGTCTGGGCGAGGTTGTTTTCGCAAGCGCCTGAGATCGATGGTTCTGTCCTGTTGACCGGCAGTCACAGGGTTGGTTCGGTTGTGAAAGGACGTATTGAATCGGCTGAAGCGTACGACCTGTTCGCTGCCGACGCTTAACAGGAGCTGGAATAATGATGCAGGAGAAGCTGGTTCGGATAAGCGGATTCGCGATGTCGCGTCCGGTAGCAGTTATTTTTGCTCTGATCTATGTTTTCCAGTCTGCAACGATCTTCTATCTATTAACGGAAAAATACGAGAGCGACAAACTGATTCGTTTCCAACAGTCCCGGATTGAACAGCTTGAGGAAAAGCTCAAGATTCTGAATGTGATTCAGGATTTTCAGATGGGAATGCGACCATCTGAGATTGGAAGACTCGCAAATGTGGTCTACGAGGAGAGTGAAAAGTATGGCTATGATCCTCTGCTGCTTCTGGCGCTGATCAATGTGGAGAGTTCATTCAGAAAAGGCCAGGTTTCCCACATGGGAGCGATGGGACTGATGCAGATGAAACCTTCTGTCGGTTCCGCTGTCGCTGATAGAAGCGGGATCGACTGGTACAACAGAAGTATGTTGTTCAATCCTGAATACAACGTAAGGCTGGGCAGCCGTTACTTGTTTGAATTGGTGCTCAAATTCGGCGATGTCAAAGCTGCGATTACAGCATATAACATCGGGGAAACAAGATTACGAAACATACAAAGGCTCAAGAAAGACCCGCCGAAAATCTATCTGGCCAAAGTCATGAAAAAGTACCGCGAACTAAAGGACAAGTATGACATATAGTAGCCGGAGCATATTGGTTGTCATAGTCCTGATGATGTTTGTTGTGACCGCGGGCCTTTATGCTGCCGAATCTAATGAACAGTTTGTGCGCCGCAGTCTGGAATCATATTTTTCTGAGTCCATCGGTCTTGTTTCCAAATCTGTGTCTCAACCTGTATATGTTCTCTATCAACCGCCACCTGTGGATGTGTTGAATGTTTCGGGCGCTGCGCTCAGCCGTGAACTGGAATTATCCGGAGTTGCTCGTGTATCGGAAAATGATCCCGGAGTCCGGAATGGTATCGGTCTTCAACTAAGTCGGCTTGAGTTCGCGTATGAGAACCGCAATGGCGGTTTGTTCTCACGTGGTGATGTTTTTCGTGTGCTCAATGTTGCAGGCAGTGTAAAATTACTGGAGGCAGGTTCGACCATCTGGGAGGACTATCTCATACGCAGATATGAAGAAAAAATCGATCTTGCAGAAATAAAATCGCTTGAGGATAAATCATCCCGACTGTTCGATGCGGATATTCCTCCCGGTCCCGTTCAGAAAATTTGGGAACCGGTGATTGTATCTTCGATAGTCGGTGGTCTGGTTTACTTGTTTTTTGCGTCAAGGTAGGAAACCATGAAAATGCGCGTTATCTCTCTATTCGTGATGGTATTGACTTTGCTGATCGTCGGATGTTCGTCTTCAGGTAAGTTTACGAAGGATAACGCGGAGGATCAATATGCCGCTGCAAAGAATCTTTATGAACGGGGCAAGTATTTTCAGGCTTCGGAGGCCTTCAGGTTGATCGTGTTCAATTACTCAGGCGTGAGCTTCATAGATTCGGTACAGTATTACCTCGGCATGTGTTACTTCAAAGATAAAGATTACATTCTCGCAGTCGCAGAGTTTCGCAGGCTTACGAGAAATTTTCCGCAAAGCCCGCTTGCAGACGATGCCCAGCTAATGATCGGCAAGTGCTATTTTCTCTCCGCGCCGAAAAACGCAGGTCTCGATCAGTCGGATACTTATACGGCTATTTCTGAGCTTGAGAACTTTATCGAGGATTTCCCACAGTCAGACTTGATTGGCGAGGCTGAAGAGTTGCTCGCAAAATGCAAAGCGCGTATCGCCGAAAAGACATTCAAGAACGGCGAACAATACTACAAAATGGGTATGTACAAGGCTGCGAGGATTTATCTTGAAGATGTTGTCACCAATTTCGATTCTCCTGAGTGGAGAGGATGTGCGCTGTATCTTCTTGCTCAGATAGATCGGAAGGAAAAGAAGTATGAGGATTCGGAAGCCAAGTTGATAAATATGTTACAGACATTCCCAGGTCACAAGTGGGAGCACAAAGCCGAGAAATTGCTCAGGAAGGTCCGCGAGCACATGGGAATATCTCAGCAGGCGTCGGGTTTATGATGTCTGGACAGCGTCTGGGGATAGGAGGGGGCGTCTTTGATCCGATCCACAACGGCCATTTGTTTCTTTTCAATGAGTGTGCTGAGCAACTGAAGCTTGATAAGGTGCTGCTGATACCCACATTCAAGGCTGTGCACAAGGAACAGGAAGGACTCGTACCGTATGAACTTCGCTGCGAGATGGTCAGACTGGCATGTGAGGCGAACGACAAGTTCGAGTTGTGCGAAATCGAGAAGGAAACCGGCGGGCTGTCATATACGATTGATACGATCAGGACTTTGAAATCGAGAACTCCCGAAGCTGAGTGGTTTTTTCTTGTAGGTCTCGACAATCTTGAGAAGATGGAAGACTGGCACAAGCCGGATGAAATTGTGAAAGAAGTGAGAGTAGTAGTCGGGACACGACCGGTTGGATCTGTCTCGGTTAATGCTCGATTCAAAGACAAAGTTGATTTTATTGACATGCCGCGTCTGGAGATTTCCTCCACAGACATTCGAGAAAGAATTCGCGCGGGACGAGGAATCAGATACCTCGTTCCTCGTGAGATCGAGCAGTACATAATAGAACACAAACTGTATATTGAATGAAAAAGTCTTTATTCCTCGTCGATGGTTCCGCCCTTGTTTACAGGGCGTATTTTGCTTTGATACGGAACCCGCTGATTACAGCACGTGGTGAACCGACATCAGCCATCTACGGTTTTCTCAACTCGCTTTTCAAAGTCATAGATGAGTATTCACCATCGCACTTACTCGTAGTTTTCGATACTAAGGCTCCGACATTTCGTCACGAGATATATCCCGAGTACAAGTCTACCCGCGTTAAGATGCCCGATGACATGGCAGAACAGATTCCGCGACTGAAGGAAGTAATCGATGCTATGAATATCGCGCGTATTGAAAAAGAAGGATTCGAGGCGGACGACCTGATTGGCGCGTATGCCGTCAAAGCTGCGGCGGAGGGATTCGATGTCGTGCTCGTAACCGGCGATAAAGATTTTACGCAACTCGTTGATGACAAAATCAAAATGCTTCAGCCTGTGAAATCGGGGCAGGAGTTGGAAATGCTGGATCGCGATGGCGTGAAGCAGAAAATGGGAGTTTATCCGGAGAATATACTCGATCTCCTTGCGCTCATGGGTGATTCATCCGACAATATCCCCGGCATTCCGGGAGTTGGTCCGAAAACAGCTTTGAAGCTGCTTGATGAGCACGGCACACTTGAGGATGTGCTCGCCAATGCGGACAGCATTCCTCAGAAGGGACTTCGCAAGAAAGTTTCCGAAGGCAGGGAGAGTGCGCTCCTGTCGAAAGAACTCGTGACAATTCGCACCGATACGGAGACAGATATTCCGTTCGACAAAATGGTCATGAAGCCATTCGTAAATGATCGTGTGCGGAAGCTTTTCAAAGAACTCGAGTTCGGCAGCCTGCTTAAAAGGCTGGACAAAGAAGCACCGGAAACCGCCATGAACAAACAGAAAACTGATTTCAAGCAGGACTACAAGCTGATCACAAGTCTCGATCAGCTCCGCGACTTTGTCAGCAGAGTGAAAGAGAAAGGCGAGCTTACATTCGATACTGAGACATCGAGCCTCAACCCGCTTTCCGCAGATTTAGTCGGGCTTTCATTCTGTATCGAAGAGGGGGAGGCATATTACGTTGCTGTTGGGCATGATGAATCGGAGAAAAATCTTCCGCGCGATGAAGTCCTGAATATGATCGCGCCGATCATGACAGACGCATCGATTGCCAAGTGTGGTCAAAATATCAAGTATGACTACTTGATTCTGCGTAGTGCAGGGATTCGTGTCGCAGGCGTCAGTTCTGATCCGATGATAGTGTCGTACGTGATGAATCCATCATCAAGGCAGCATGGTTTGTCGTATCTTGCGGAGGAATTTCTTGGATACAAGATGCAGCCGATCACTGACCTGATCGGGAAAGGGAAGAAGCAGAGATCCTTTGCGACAGTCCCTGTCGACGCTGCTGCGTTTTATTCGGCTGAAGATGCGGACTGCACTCATCGTCTGAAGAATCTTCTCGAAC
>JAJRZO010000085.1 GCA_024275215.1 Candidatus Zixiibacteriota bacterium
ATTGCAGATAGTTACAACAGAGAATCCGCAGGGGCACAGCCCCTGCGAGCACTTGAGGTGGGTTTTTCAACAAGCCCCTTCGCGGGGGCGACAAAGCCAGAACTCCACTTGTGTAAATCAAAGCTTTTGAGACAACCTCTGGACATGCGCCGCGCACGAGATGTTCACTGGGGCATGACAAACGGAACAGCCTATGCGTTCCCCTTCTTCTGCATCTTAGCCCATGTGTCTTTTAATGAGACTGTGCGATTGAAAATGATTTTCTCATCGGTCGTATCGGGGTCGACGCAAAAATAGCCATGCCGCATGAACTGAAAACGGTCGAGAGGCTTCGCTGACTTGAGCGACTGTTCAAGCTTGCAGTCTTTGAGAATTTCCAGCGAATTCGGGTTTATGTAGTCAATAAAGGTCTTTCCCTCTTCGAGATTGAGCGGATCCTCTTTAGTCAGCAAATGCTCATACAAGCGTACTTCAGCATTGAGAGCATGCGGAACAGAGACCCACTGGAGCGTACCCTTGACCTTGCGGCCATCAGGCGATGTCCCGCCTCTGGAGTCGGGATCATAAGTGCAATGCAGTTCGATTATTTCTCCGGTATTCTCATCCTTGACCACACTCTCGCATTTGATGAAATATGCGTGTTTGAGCCTGACTTCCCTGCCGGGAGCAAGCCGGAAGAACTTTTTCGGCGGATCCTCGAGGAAATCAGTCTTTTCTATGTATAATTCACGCGAAAATGGAACCACCCTCACCCCTGCGTTTTCATCCTCAGGGTTGTTAACAGCCTCAAGTTCCTCAACCTGATCTTCGGGATAATTGTCGATGATGACCTTGAGTGGTCGAAGGACAGCCATCACTCTCTGTGCTGTTCTGTTAAGTTCTTCTCGGATATGATATTCGAGAAGGGCAACATCGACAGTGCTCTCTCGCTTTGCCACGCCGATACGGTCAAGGAAATTCCTGATTGATTCCGGGGTGTAACCTCTCCTGCGAAGGCCGGATAATGTCGGCATCCGGGGATCATCCCAGCCGTCGACATAACCCTCATCGACCAGTTGTATCAGCTTGCGTTTAGACAGAATCGTGTAGCTCAGATTTAACCGGGCAAATTCGATTTGTTGCGGATGATGCACATCGAGTTGATCGATGAACCAGTCGTACAGTGGCCTGTGATCCTCGAATTCGAGCGAACATAGTGAATGCGTGATGCCCTCGATGGAATCAGACAGGCAGTGAGTGAAATCATACATCGGGTAGATACACCAGGCATCACCTGTCCTGTGATGCGAGGCATGCTTGATTCTGTATATTGCGGGATCGCGCATGTTCAAATTGCCTGATTTCATGTCGATCTTCGCGCGCAGGACACGGGAACCATCAGGGAATTCGCCATTTCTCATGCGCTCAAACAGGTCGAGATTTTCTTCGACAGAGCGGTTGCGATATGGGCTGTCTTTCCCCGGTTCGGTCAAGGTGCCTCTGTATTCGCGGATTTCTTCGGGGCTAAGGTCGCAGACGTACGCTTTGCCGTCTTTGATCAGTCGGACAGCATAATCATAGAGCTGCTCGAAGTAGTCTGACGAATAATACAGTCTATCGCCCCAGTCGAATCCCAACCAGTGAATGTCCTCGATGATCGAGTCAACATATTCAACATCTTCTTTGACAGGATTCGTGTCATCAAAACGGAGATTACACAGGCCGCCATATTCCTCGGCTATACCGAAATTGACACATATCGCCTTAGCGTGTCCTATGTGCAAATAGCCATTCGGCTCGGGAGGAAAACGAGTGTGGACACGCCCGCCGTTTTTGCCATTCTTAATATCTTCATCAATGATGGCCTTGATGAAATTGGTTGAAGCAGAATCTTCTGATCCCATCGTCCTGGATTCTCCATTAACAACAGTGAATTGCCGTGTTTTTCAGATATATGATCCGGCATTTTCATGCCGGACACCTCTGTATATTCTATCGACATGACATTGTAACCGATTCTCCCGCATGCGCCAACACTTTTTTGATGTTTGCGGGACTGATCTTTTTCCTGCAATCGGTCGATAATCCTGATAAATAATATCGAAATCTTATTCCGTTGACAGGAACGATTTAACAGAAAATGAGGTTTTATAGGTTGTAAACATGACATATTCTCTCTGAATTGTCTTGACTGTAGCATGAAAATATACATAATATATCTATTAACGTATCTTTATCTGATTTCTACATTGAGAAAATCTGTTGCCCCCAATTGGATTGGGGAGAAAGTGTGAGGAAAGATATGAGAGCGAAGGAACTGGCAATCTTAGCTGTTATTGTTGCGTTCGGTGGTCTGGTGCTCATTACAGGGCTGCAGGCATCCGGCGGGAACAATCAGTTCGGATCAGCGCCATCGTGGAAAAAAGACGCCGAAATGAACCCGTTTGATGCCAGAAGGATTATCAACGAGAATGGTGGCGAGTGGTGCAATACGCAGAATGTGTGGATATCGAAACAGAGTGACAAAAGAGATCCGAATGATCCCGACCTTCCATGTCCGTCGCAGGGCGCATGCGATAATGCGGCAACACGTGACGGGTTCATCCCGGGCCAGAGTGATCCAATTGTTTGGGTCAATTTGAAATTCAATGTCTTCAGAGAGGATGACGGCAGCAATCCGGCAGCTACTCAGTCCGAGATCGATGCTGCGGTAAACAGGCTGCAGGACGATTATCTTCCGGGACGCATCCAGTTCATTTATCAAACTGAGTTTATCAACAACAGCGAATATCGGACTTTCACGGACAATGAAGAATACTGGATGAAGAATAACTACGCGGACAGTCCGAATTTGAAGCTGAATATATATGTCGTTGACATCAATTCATCCTATATCGGAGTCGGAACCTTTCCGTGGGATAGTGATGCCCTTGGTAATATGGGCGGCGTTATCATAGATGACAGCTACATTGGATACAGCTATACGACGCTTTCTCATGAAATTGGTCACTGTGTCGGACTTTGGCACACACATCATGGTGTCGATGAGGTGACTCAATGTGGCGGCTGCTATGAGCAGCCGAATCCTCCGAATGGCGATGCTGTCGGTGATTTCTGCGCGGATACCGATCCTACGCCAACGAATTTCAGTTGCAGTCCTCCCGGTGGGAATGATCCATGCAGCGGGTTATCATGGGGACCGACAGATGTACAGAATTACATGGGCTATTCCGCTGATTATTGCCAGACGGAATTCTCAACACAGCAGTTCGGTCGTATGCAGTGCTGGATCGATTCGAGATTGTCATCCTGGACAGATCCCGATATCGATAGTGATGGGATACAGAATCCTGATGATAACTGCCCGTTGACCTGGAATCCGAATCAGACAGATATCGACGGTGATCTGGTCGGTGATTCGTGTGATAATTGCATCACGATTCAGAATAGTGATCAGGCAGATGGCGATGCTGATGGGCTTGGTGATGCCTGTGACGATTGTACTGATTCTGACTCCGACGGTTATGGCAATCCCGGATATGTCAACAATACCTGTCCTGATGATAATTGCTCGTTTGCATATAATCCCGATCAGATTGATTCAGACAGTGATATGGTGGGCGACTCCTGCGACAACTGTCCCAGTATTTTCAATGAATATCAGTATGACAAGGACGGCGACGGCGAGGGTGACGCCTGCGAGACTGAGGGTGTTTATGTCGAGTGTTGTCTTGATATGGACTCAGCCTACTATCTTGTGCCATACTCATATCAATTCTGGGCTGTCGGAGGGCAGGAGCCATATACATGGAGCAAGGGCACCGGTCAGTATCCATTCGGTTTGTCACTTGATCCAAATACCGGATTGCTTTCAGGGACGCCAAGTTTCAAGTCTACCAGCTTTTTCCAGATTATCGTTACCGATCAGCTCGGACAGAAAGACACCGTGGGTATTACGATGCTGATAGATGATCCACCTCCACCGGCTTACATCTGTGGCGATGCCGACGGGAGCGAGGCGGTTGATATCGATGATGTTGTATATGTCATCAATTACATATTCAGCGGCGGTCCTCCGCCGGATCCGATCGAATCAGGTGATGCCGACTGCTCCGGTGGTATCGATATTGACGATGTTGTTTACCTGATTGAATTCATCTTTGGTGGTGGCCCCGCACCATGCGCGGCATGTCCGTAGTCTGACGAATACAATGATAATTACATCGTAACGTAACACTATGCGGGAGCTGCTTTGCAGTTCCCGCTTCTTATTTGGATTGCACGGGCTTTCCAGCGATTGCTTTCGATAGTCCCGCAATAACGAGCGCGAGAAATATAAGTCCGCCACCGAGAGCGCGATGCAGGATCACGGATTCTCCACCGTATGTCCATGCAAATACTGCTGCGAATACAGGCTGTGTGGCGAATATCAGCGAGACTTTTATAGGTGCGGTGATTCTCTGAGCGTACATCTGAACAACGAATGCTGATATTGTAGGAAAGACCGCCAGAAAGACAATAGTCCAGCCGGCTCTTGCTGTTTCGATTCCAAGCGGATATCGCAGCACCAACGCCGCGACAAGGCTGATCAACCCGACAAACAGGAACTGCTGACAACTGAATGCTATCGGATCGATCCCCGCTTTCATGTATTTATCTGAAAAGAGAACATGCAACGCATACGCCATTGCTGCCGCAATCGTGATAATGTCTCCTAGATTGACATCAGACATACCGCCTGTCAATACCCAAAGTCCTGCCAGCGAGACGAGAGACGCGGCGACTTCGTAAATCGATGGACGCTTCCTGAATAGTATAAACATGAAGATTGGGATGAATACTACGAACAGGCCTGTGATAAACCCCGAATTGGATGCTGTCGTTATGCCGAGGCCGATGGTCTGGGGACCATGCAGCATCCAAAGGATCACAGACAGGAATGCGGCATGTTTGAGATTTTCAAGAAGTTTTTTCCGTTTGATAAGCAGATAGACCAGTAGTAGCAGACCGGCGATCAAAAATCTGTATGCAACCATCGCAAGCGGATTAATATCATTGAGTGCATTGCGGGTTATACTGAAGGTTATTCCCCAGACAACTGCCGCGTAGACAAGTCCGGCATCAGCCAGCGATTTCATACTGTGAGATTTGTTCGCTGCAGTTGGCATTGGCACAGTAAGCGTGATTCTTTTCCGGTTGTCAACATACGGAATGTTTTACGGTCCCGTAGGTCTAAAGTCCTGAACTTTCGACAATTAATAATTATGAGCCGAAACTACAAGGATTTCGATCTACCAAACTGGCGTTGTATAGGATATGACCGGATGCCGTCAGGAAAGGATTCCTGACGGTGCACGAAAGAAAACGTGGGCTACGGGACGGACTACTGTTATTACAGGTGTCAGATTAGAAACTTATCAGAATTGCAATAAAGAGCACTATCGCAAAAACAATCAAAGTCGGTATGGCGAGTTTCAGCATCAGGTCTTTGACGCCTATCTTGAAATATTCGCAGGTAACGATCAGACATGGATGCACGGGCGAGATCACATATCCAAAGTAGATTGCAACATAGATCAGGGCAAAAACCACAGGCGAAACGATGGTGATCGATGCAAGGTAAATGGGAAATATAATCGATGCCGGAAGCTGTACTCTGCCGGTCGCCAGACCGAGCAGAAAACCGGCGGTGACCGCAAGAATCAGTGGAGGAAGAGGCATTGTCGAGATCATCGCGCCGATACTGGTTTCCTGAAATATATGCAGATAAAGAAACATGCCGATGATTATCAATGCGAAATTCCACGGCTTCATTCGCTTGATGATAGACTTTATCCTGATTTTGTCTCGACCGAGCATTATTGAAAGCCCCAGCGAAACACATACTCCGATAAGTGTGGCGAGTGTTCCGATCGACAGCATACGCTTGAGTGTAAAATCGACCACAGGCGCGGCTACTATTACAAAGAGAGGCGTCATAAGTCCTGAAAACGAGAATACTGCAGTATGATGAACATAGCCTTTGACATGTCTGAGGAAGAAGATATATCCGAGGATGAACGCAAGAATCGCTCCCGGAAAAAGGTACGGAATGACATCATAAACATCGAGATTGACAATTTTCGCCGATGCAATCAGCGCCGGACCGAGCGGATAGATCAGAATAAACAGATGCCGAAACCAATTATTGATTGCGCTGTTGAGTTCCGGAGAAACACCGTCGCCCCCCTTGTCAAGTATCGGAGCTGAGAGCAACGCTCCGCCCGGCATCGGAAGAAGACCCATCAACGCGGCAGCGGACACGAGAAGGTATTTTCGGCTTATGCGGAGATTCGAGATAAGACTTTCGATCAAACCGTTGTCGGTCATGATCCCGCCCAGAATCGGGATCAATCCCATTGCGAATGCAAGAAGAACAATCGATGAATCGGTAAGCGTGTATATCGTTCGGTCAAGGACAAGATCGAGCGGCAACGTGAATACGCCCAGCGCTATCGAACCGCTAATCAATGCGACCGCGAGATTCCGTTTGGAAATCAGGAGTATTATGACAAGCGATATGACAAAGCCGATCCATGTCATTTCAGTTCTCAACCAATGCTGCTGTGTCCTGCATGTGTCCGCCCGCCGACAATGAAACAGCTAATCTATCGTATCCTCATTGATGCTGCAAGAGAATTGAGTGCGCATTCGCGTGGCTTGCATTCGGCAAATCGCCATTCTGGTTGACATAGTAAGCCTGCCTGCTTATCTGATAAGAAGGCTATCATAAAGAATTGTATGTGAGCGATTGAAAGAGGTGATTCATAATGTCGATTGGAACCTATATCGATATGTTTATCGGGCTTGTACTTATGTATCTGATACTGAGCCTGTTTGTCAGCGCAATCAATGAGAGCATCGCCCAGTTTACTCGCCTTAGGGCGCGGAGGTTGAAAATAGCGATCCTCAGACTGCTCGAAGATCCTGATGGAGCAACCGCAGACCTGGTTGATCAGTTCTATGCTCATCCTCTGGTGAAGACATTGAACAAACAGAGAGAAGCCGGCAAACCGCCTGTTCGCATACATCCATCTGTTCTGTGGCTGGTAAAAGTCTGGAGGATTATCCGCAGCACCCCACATTTTGGATATATTCCACCGGGGACATTTGCGCAAGTCACGCTGGAATCCGCTCTGCCCGAACAGAATCTTGCCGATGCCAACGAAGGAAGACTTCGGTATCTGTCGGGGCAGATCATGAACAGGACTGTCCGCAGAGTTGTCATCTCGGCTCTCAATGCCGGTGCGAAGAACGCCGATGATGTTCGTCGGAGCATCGAACAGTGGTTTAGCGATACTATGGACAGGTTATCCGGATGGTATACTCGCACTCTGCGATGGATGTCTCTTGCCGTCGGTCTTGCGCTCGTGATAATACTCAATGTCGATTCCATCGTGGTGGTCAATGCTTTTTGGAGCGATCCGGTGCTGCGCGAGAGTGCTGTAGCATACGCAACAGAGCGGATACAGGATTCAACGTATGTCAGTGGTCTGGAAGAAAGAGGTCTCGACAGTCTTAGGGCGGAATTGTCATCGTTGACTCTTCCTGTCGGATGGACGAAGTATGGTCCTGATCCGGAATTGATAGATACCGCCAAACGCGAAGGCAAAGC
>JAJRZO010000086.1 GCA_024275215.1 Candidatus Zixiibacteriota bacterium
ACATCAGAGACATAAAACTTATGCAGGACTTCTGTTGTTTTTTCTCTGAGAAGATCATGTTCCAGCAGGTGTCTGTAAACCGCCTGTGCAGTTTCTTCCGCCGAGTCGATTAGAACGACATTGTCACCGAGTGTCTTGCGAATCGTGTTCTTCAACAATGGATAATGAGTGCAACCAAGCACAAGCGTGTCGATCCCGTTAGTGCGGAATGGTGCAAGATAATCCTCGGCGATCAGCGCTGCCGCCGGTTTGTCGAGATAACCCTCTTCCACAAGGTGCACGAACAGCGGACAGGCGAGCGAGAAAACTTTGATCTTTGGATCGATGCGATTGATTTCCCTTGCGTAGACATCGGAGGAGATCGTACCCGTCGTGCCTATCACACCAACTTTGCCGTTCTTTGTCGATTTTACGGCTGAAACTGCACCCGGTATGGTTACTCCGAGCATGTCGATATCGAATCTGTCAGCAATCACCGGCAGTGCGAGGGCGGAAGCTGTGTTGCAGGCTACGACGACGATCTTGACTCCCTGTTCTATCAGGAAGCGCGTGTCCTGCTCAGCAAATTTGACAATAATATCTTTGGAGCGGGGGCCGTATGGGTATCTGCCGGTGTCACCGAAATAGATGACATCCTCGTTCGGCAGCAGTCGAAATATCTCTTTTGCGACCGTTAGGCCGCCCAAACCTGAATCGAATATGCCTATAGGTTGCGAGCTTAGTGTGTTTGTCATTGCACTTTGTTAATTGTCGGTGTCGTACTTGTCAATGAATTTCTTGACGCCTTCGTATATCGCATCTGCTGCTTTTTGCTGGAAAGAGTCTTTTTTCAGAAGCGCTTCTTCTCTTTTGTTCGAGACAAATGCCAGTTCAACAAGTACCGATGGCATCAGAACTTTATTCAGCACATAGAACCCCGCCTGATCCACGCCGCGCGACTTGATTTTCAGTTTCTTTTTCAGGCGATCCTGAATGTTTGTGGCGAGTTCCTGCGATTCCGCGAGATACTCGGTCTGCAACAGGTCGAGCAGGATAAAATTGAGATCATCAACAGGTGTGTCGCTCCTGAAATCATCGTTTAGCATCAGCGACCTGTTTTCGAGCATCGCCGTTGCGCGAGCAGCATCGTTCATGGCGGCTGCGAGGAAAAATGTCTGAGAACCGGATGCTTTGGGATGATCGCCGGAGGCATTGGCGTGGATCGATATGAACAGATCGCCACCCTCGAAATTTGCGATGTTTGCGCGTTCCTCAAGCGTCAGAGTCTTGTCCGTGTCGCGTGTCATGATAACACGAACCCGTCCGTCTAATTCAAGCAAATCGCGGAGTTTGGTGGCCACTGACAGGACGACATCTTTCTCACGCAAGCCCTGTGGTCCGACCGCGCCGTTTTCCTCGCCACCGTGACCGGGATCAATGATAATTACATTGATGCCATCACTCTGATCAGTGTATTCGTCATCGAGAGTGTCTAACATAGCAGGGTCGAATGTCGTATCTATAATCGAAATCTGTATTCGGGGTGGGTTGGTTGCAAAGCTGTAATGAAACTTCCCGATAGTCCTGAAAAACTTGATTGCAAGTTGTGCAGACTCGTCGAATTGAAATGCCCTGATTCTCTTGATTGCGCGCGGGCGTGTTCGTGTTCGGAAGTATCTCTCGTCGAGTTTGCCACCGAAGACATTGATATTTATCCATTTCTGTTCAGAGACATAAACTTCGTACGGTAATTTGTCTCGCAGCACCAGTTCGATTAGGTAGCCGTTCATCTTAGGCTCAAAATTCATATCGATGATATTGTAGCTTCTTTCCTCAGACCAGATCGTCTTTTCGGTTTCATCCCAGAATAGCGATGTCGGCACGAGGTTATCGAGTGCTTTGGTGAATGTAATCGCAGGAACATACAGATCACCATTGCGATACAGGGCAGGGAATGTCATATTTAGAAGCTGATCATCGAATTTGATGAAACTTGAGAACATCGACAGGACAAGCTCGCTCTTGCCGAGCCTCAATCTTGCTTCGAGAAACATCGGATCCCAATTCAGGTCACAGCCTGTTGCAGCCGCAATGTCCATAAGCGACAGATAGGTCAGTTCACCTTCGCTTATGTCGTTTATTGCGGCAACGGTTCCCCGATATTTGTAGAATGATTCGCTATGCGCGGATTGTGTCGCTGCGAATAATACTAAAACAAAAAACAAGAAGTGAAATAATCGTATCATAATTGATGACAGCTCTTTGTGATCTTACAGCCGCTTAGCGGTCGCGTTCCCTCATGGCGCGCATGATCTTGCGATCCGAATCGCGTTTCTTGATCGATTCCCTTTTGTCGTAGAGTTTCTTTCCTCGCGCGACTGCCAGCTCCAGTTTGCATGACTTGCCCCTGAAATAGATTTTAAGCGGTATGATGGTCAGACCTTTTTCCTCGGTTTGCGCTTTCATTCGCCTGATTTCCCTTTTGTGAAGCAACAGCCGTCTTGTCCGAACAGGATCAGGTTCAAAGTGTGTCGCAAGCGGATATGGATTGATTCTCATGCCGACTATCCATGCCTCATTATCGCGGACTTCGGCATACGCCTCCTGAAGTGACACTTTGCCATCCCGAATCGACTTGACCTCAGCGCCGATAAGTTCTATACCGGCTTCATAGCGGTCGAGAATATGATATTCGTGAAACGCCTTACGGTTTTTCGAGATAATCTTTATGTTGTCATCGCTCTGAGCCATGTTGTCAATAAACCGAAAAACGAATGCGCTGCAAGACAAAGCTGGCATGTGTGCCGGGTTTTTTTGTCTTGATAGTCGCACTGAAAACGGTCATATTATCCTGTTCGGATGGATTCATGGACTGTCCGTATACATATCCGGAAGGAGTGACCATTTGTTCCGCAAAGTTATAACTGGAATATTCGGCAGCAAGCATGACAGGGATATCAAGAAGCTTATGCCGATTGTAGACGAGATTAACGACATTTATGAGACTCTGAGTGATAAACCGCAGGAGTTTTTCGTCGAACGTACGCAGGAGTTCAGGCGCGAGGCGATCAGAATCGTCAAGGAGACGGAAGAGTTTGTCGATGAAAGAGAGCTGGATCCGAAAGAGCGCAAAGAAGAAATCAGAAAAACGCTCGATGAATATCTCGATTCGATCCTTCCCGAAGCATTCGCGATGGTTAAAGAAGTTTGCAGACGTCTCGTCGGCCGGAAATGGGAGGCAGGCGGAATCGAGATAGAATGGAATATGGTGCCATTCGATGTCCAGTTGATCGGCGGGATAGTTCTTCATCAGGGCAAAATCACTGAGATGGCTACCGGTGAGGGAAAAACCCTTGTCGCGACGCTGCCGCTGTATCTGAACGGATTGACAGGTCGAGGCGCGCATCTGGTCACAGTGAACGATTATCTTGCCATGCGAGATAAAGAATGGATGGCGCCGGTCTTCGAGTACTTTGGACTGACTATCGGATGTATACAATCCGGGATGACTCACGACCAGCGCAGGGAGCAGTATGCGTGTGATATTACATACGGTACGAACAACGAATTCGGATTCGATTATCTGCGCGACAATATGGTCTGGTCAAAAGAGCATCGTGTTCACAGGGATTTCATCTATGCCATCGTTGATGAGGTTGACAGTGTCCTGATCGATGAAGCGCGAACGCCTCTTATCATCTCCGGACCGGTCGAATCGACTATTGGCGAAGCATTCAGAGATATGCGTCCTCTTGTTGATCGCATGGTCAGGAAGCAGACTGTCATGGTTAATCAGATGATTGCACATGGCCAGAAGGCTCTTGAAGAAGAAGATTATGAAACTGCCGCCCATGAATTCCTGACTGCGCGTCGGGGAAACCCGAAGAACAAAAAACTGCTCAAACTTTTCAAAGAACAAGGTGTTCAGAAGATAGTCCAGCAGCATGAGTTTGCGATCATGAGGGATCAGAAGAGCCTTAACAGCATTGATGAAAGGCTTTACTATGCGATTGATGAACGCGATCATTCTGTCCATTTGTCTGAAAAAGGGCTGAGTGAGTTGACGCCGGATGATCGTGAGTTGTTCCAGATTCCTGACCTGACTGATGGACTACACGATATTGATACGAATGAATCGCTTTCTCCCGAAGAACGCACCAAAGAGAAAGAAAAACTCTATAAAGCGCACACCGAACGCTCGCAGAAATATCACGCCATAACGCAACTCCTGAAAGCTTATTCACTCTTCGAAAAAGACGTTGAGTATGTAGTACAGGATGGCAAAGTGATGATTGTCGATGAGTTCACCGGCAGGCTGATGCCGGGCAGGCGTTTTTCTGATGGTCTCCATCAGGCCATCGAAGCGAAGGAACTTGTCAGGATCGAGGGCGAGACCCAGACTGTTGCGACGATCACATTGCAGAATTATTTCAGGATGTATCAGAAACTGGCTGGAATGACAGGAACCGCCGAGACCGAGGCGGCGGAGTTTTGGGACATATATAAACTCGATGTCGTGGTAATCCCGACGAACAAACCAATTCGGCGAATTGATTTCGAGGATGTTATTTATCGCACTAAGCGAGAGAAGTACGCCTCCATCATCGAAGAAATCGAATATGTCAGAAAAATGGGCAGGCCGATCCTGATCGGAACAGTATCTGTCGAGGTTTCCGAAACTTTGTCGAGACTTCTCAAGGCAAAAGGGATCAAACACGAAGTCCTGAATGCCAAACAACATCAGAGAGAAGCGGAAATCGTCCAGTTTGCAGGCCGGTCGGGAGCAGTGACAATCGCAACTAACATGGCTGGACGAGGCACTGACATCAAGCTCGGTCAGGGAGTTCTGAAGCATCCGAATTGTGCTATTGTCGAGACTCCTGAACTTGGGGAGGTTTGTCCCCACAAGCAGGAGCTTAATTGTATCGAAGAAGTTCCCTGCGGACTTCATATAATAGGTACAGAACGACATGAATCTCGCCGTATCGACCGGCAGCTTCGGGGACGATCAGGTCGTCAGGGTGATCCGGGATCATCGAGGTTTTATCTCAGTCTCGAAGATGACCTGATGAGATTGTTCGGGTCAGATCGGATTGCGACTGTGATGGACAGGGTCGGCGTCAAGGAAGGCGAGGTTATCACGCACGGGATAGTCACGAAAGCTATCGAACGTGCCCAGAAGCGTGTTGAGGCCGAGAACTTCGGTATTCGAAAGAGAACTCTCGAATACGATGATGTGATGAACGCTCAACGCGAAGTTATTTATGGGAGACGGCTTGAGTTACTCGAGAATGAAGACATAAGCGAGCAGGTGAAAGAAAGAATCCGTGATATAGTAGATAGCATGGTTGCGGAACATACAAATAGTGGAGATTATCCGGAAAACTGGGATTTGGTCGGGCTTCGTGCTGAGGTGGAGAAGATATTTCTCATGCGTGTCGATGTTTCATCATCGGAAATCGAGAAGCTTACTCAGGAAAAACTTGCGGACATGATAGCCGATGTTGCACTCAAAGTGTACGCACAGAAAGAGGAATTATTGACGCCGGAACGCATGCGCGGTCTGGAAAGATATGCGTTTCTCAAGGCTCTTGATGATGCCTGGCGTGATCATCTGTATGAAATGGATCAGCTCAGGACAGGCATCTCGCTTCGGGCGTATGGTCAGCGCGACCCGCTTATCGAGTACAAGAAAGAAGCCTATCGGATGTTCATGGAGTTGATGGATCACATCGACAAGGAAGCTGTCAGGCTTTGTTTCTGGGCGCAACCTGCTGAGGAAGCCGGTACTGCAGAAAGGAAACGCCGTCAGGCCGAAAGCCAGCGCACGACTCATCAGGAGATCTCCGGACTTGGGTTGAAAGCATCTTCACAGAAAGAGGCTTCCGAGGCAGGGAAGAAGCAGCCATTCAAACGCAAGACGAAAAAAGTTGGCCGCAATGATCCGTGTCCATGCGGATCCGGAAAGAAGTATAAGAAATGCTGTGGTGCTAAATAGGCTTCTTTTCTCGTCAACTCACACGCCCATCTTCAGCGGACGCAAGATCTGGCACTACATGAACAATTCCATTGAATCGTTTGCTGCTTTCTATAGTAGAGAATAATCATAGAAGAATCTGCAGATCAATATAACAATCAGGAGGTTTGAATGTATAAACCCAAGTTTTTGATTCTGATATTGCTGATACTGTTTGTGACATCATCAGGTCTCACCGCAGGTGATAACATCAAACTCAATGTCACGAAGCATGTTCTTTCCAACGGAATGACGCTTCTCCTGCTTGAAAGACATACTGCGCCGGTCTTCTATTCGTATGTTTATTTCAAAGTCGGCTCGGCTAACGAAGTCGGAGGTGTGATCGGTGCTGCGCATCTTCTGGAACACATGATGTTCAAGGGGACTCGTGATATTGGTACTACCGATTTTGAGAAAGAATCGAAGTTGATGGCTATCGAGGATGATCTTTATGACAGTCTTTATTTCGCGAGAGATCGTGAGAAACAACTGAAATTTGAGAAGGAGAATCTCGGAATAGATAGTATGGATGAGTCGGCCATGATACAAGCTCTCATTGATTCGATAGCTGTCATCGAGAATGAACTTTCATCGGTGATCGTGCCGAATGAACTTGAAGAACTATACTCGGTCAACGGCGCGTATGGATACAACGCCGGTACCGGTTACGATATGACGAGCTATCTTGTGGCATTCCCGAAGAACAGGCTCGAACTATATATGATGATCGAATCCGAACGTCTCAAGAATCCGGTATTCCGGGAATTTTATTCAGAACGAAATGTCGTAATCGAAGAGAGGCGGCTCAAGGTGGATACTCAGGGCGACACCAAATTATTCGAGCAGCTTGTCGGCACCGCATTCATCGCGCATCCATATCAGATATTCTGGGAGTGGAAATCGGAAGTCGCTAATCTGACTCGTCGCGAGATCACGGATTTTTTCAGGAAATACTACGGGCCGGGCAGAACGGTCATGGCGATTGTCGGGGATCTCGA
>JAJRZO010000087.1 GCA_024275215.1 Candidatus Zixiibacteriota bacterium
CGCATCATAACCTCCTGAGAACCCCAACTGACCTTTAGTAACTGCACTTGAGTTTCCAGTGACCACATATCCACCATTATCACATGCAGTAACAGCTCTACCCTCAAGCCAACAGTAGCTATAGTAGGAGTTTTTCTCCCAGAGTTTATTACCGGCATTGTCGACCGCGACCATCATCAGGCAATAGCTGCCAGGATAATCGAAACCGGATATGCCAACAGCGAGATAGCCGTTCGGAGTCTTCACGACATCATATGCCATTTGATTTCCATGCCCTCCGTAGTTATTGTACCACAACAGTTCCCCTGTGGTGTCTATTTCTGCGAAAAGCAGGTCTTCACGTTGATAACTTCCAGTGAATAGGTATCCATTCTCGGATTCAATAATAGCATAGGGTTGCCCCATCAAACCATCATAAGTCTTTTCCCATGTTAGCACTGGTTCCTCAGGTTTTGGTTTTGGCGGGTCTGTCGATTTGTCGCAGCCGACAAATATGACAACAAACAGCAACAGCACACCCAGGCCGGTCACGCCTTTCCGGCGGAACAGATATTTCTCACGTCCCAAGCGGATGTGAGCTACTTCGCTCCGCGGGAATGACGCTGTTTCCTCTGCACACATTATTACCTGCATATTACATCTTTTGAGACAGCCTCTCCACATCTGCCGGGCACAAATGAATCATCCGGAGTTTCCCGACAGTTCAACAAACAGAGAAGCTATCTAGCTTTACTGTAGCATGCGCCGAACGGGCTTGGACCACTACCAAAGATGTAGTTAATCAGGTAAACGACATCATCGATATCAACAGCGCCACTACAGTCTGCATCGCCGGTCGAATAGGAATCGGGCCCGGGTTCTGGTCCGCCACCGAAGATATACTCGATCAGGTAAACCACATCATCGATGTCAACAATTGAGTTCCCATCAGCATCACCATGCCACACATATTTCAACGACTTGAAAAGGTTGATCCTGCCGTTTAATACGTTGCCGCTCTTCCCCACATCCTCAGCATTAGCTTCAATCACGCCAAAGATGAAGTCCTCAGGATGATAGTCAGCAATACCAAGGCGGCTGCTTTCGTTGTACAACATCTTCGTCGCCTGCGGTACCTGCTGGAAGATTCTGGCAACTACTCCAGTGAACATCGTGCCGGCAGCTCCGGTGCCGGTATAGATGCAGGTATACTCATCCCTGTATTCGCACAAATCATAATACGGACTATAACCTAAACTGTCGTACGGAGGATCTACTGTGTAAATAGTTAAGCCTGGGGCGGCGAAATCAGCTCCGGGAGCATTCCAGGGCATCTCAGCGCCAGATTTTCCTGTACCAGAGACTGAGATAGTCTTGTCCAGGTTTGCCGGAAATGCTAGTTGCCACTGTCCATCGACTTTGACCCTTCCTGCGCCGCAAACAATGACCTGATGATACTTGTATGCCCGATCTATGGCTTCCTCAACCATGTCTGAGGGGAATAACAAATTGAAAGTCCAATAGGACACAGATACGATTCCGAATGCGGCCATCAGCGACGGCAAATCAGACGCCCTCGCCAGATCGGAGTCCCGCGTTTTACCATTATTGTCAACAGCCTTGATCCGCAGGATGCGGATATTGTCTGATGCAACGCCGGCAATCCCTTCGAAATTATTTGTGTGGGCAGCAATAGCTCCGACGGCATAGTCACCCTGAAGCCAATAGTACACAGTTTTGGGTTGTAGGGTATTACGATCAACATAGTTGTCTGGTATGGTGACATCGTCGTCCGGGATATTGTCAGGCAGAGTGATGTCGTCACCGGCAGCGTCGTAGTCCATGAAGATGGCTGGGTCAATATCAGGATTGACATGTGACGAATGATAGCCAAC
>JAJRZO010000088.1 GCA_024275215.1 Candidatus Zixiibacteriota bacterium
GGGTTGTTGTTTGTCATAAATGAAATCGTGATAGACTTCATCAACAACAATCAGGATGTCTGGATTAATTGATTTTGCAACACCGGCAATCGCGAGAAGATTATCATCACTCAAAGCAACACACGATGGATTGTGGAGATTACTGAGCAAAGCAAGTTGTGTGTCTTTTGAGATCGCTTCTTGCAACTGATTGTAATCGACAGAAAAGTCTGGTAACTGTCGTCGGAATGTCATCATTCTACATCCGATGGATTCCGGTACTATTCGCAATGGTTCATACGATGGAGTCTCGACAACAACTTCGCCTCCATCCCCAACGAGCGTCCGACATAGGAGATATATCGCATTCGATACGCCACCTGTCGGGACAACACAATCAGCATTGACGCCGTAGCGCTCAGCCACAGCGTCCATTAGCGGAGGGTATCCCCACGAATCAGGAATCGCGAGTGTAGTTGCAAAATTATCCTGCAACAAATCTTGAAGATGCTTTTCGAGAAACTCAGTTGGCTCACTGACAGCACTCGACAACAGGAGGCATGCGTTCTTACGTTCGTGAAGTTCGATCTCCAAATTCTTGTACCATGTCAGGTATTCAGTATTCATCGAGACTGATTATCGCAAATTACCGGTCAAATGTGAATCGATTTCTTTGTTAACCTCCCCACTTTGACTTAAATTGACCAGCTCACATACTTTAGACGCTCAGAGCCACAAGAATCATGTACTTCTCCAGAAAAAGCTTGATTTCTCGGTGCAGCTTACGTATACCATATAGTCAACATAATTTTGAAGGAGATGGCGCGAATTGCCGAGTCCTGACGACAACATTAGAGAAAAATTTCACAATCTCGCGGGGACGACTAACACAGATTCCGACTGGGAACCGGTTATATCGATAGGTACTGCCGCGGAAAAAGTCGGATTGTCGGTCTCTGCGCTCAGAAAGTATGAGAAAGAAGGTCTTCTCATATACTACCGCACTCCAACCGGCAGACGACTGTTGTCGCGGGCAGACATTCGTCGCATTTCGATGATCCAGCACATGATAAATGACACCGGCTTGAATATGGAAGGCATCAGAAGACTGCTGGCTCTCCTTCCCTGCTGGGAGCTTAAACCATGTGACTGCGAAAAAAAAGACAAGTGCAGGGCAGTCACCGATAATGTCAGCCCGTGCTGGACAATCGAACGAACAGAGTGCGAAAAGAGCGGCGAGGAATGCAGAGTCTGCAATGTGTACCGTTACGGTGCATATTGCACTGAGACGATGAAATCTCTCCTGCATGATTTGTGTGACAGAAACGGAAGATAATTCTATGAGAAATACATCTTTGCGGAGGACTTGATGAGCATGCTTCAGTTGTTCATGTACCTGTCGATCATCGTCGTGATCGCCGGGACCCTGTACAGAGTAATCAAAATGTCGAGAATGCCGCTGCATCTCAGGTGGGACCTCTACCCGGTCCCACATGAAAAAGGCAAAGAGAAATATGGCGGATCATACTACGAGGAAATCGACTGGTGGACGAAACCTGCTGAAACCTCGACTGCAAATGAACTGAAAGAAATGTCGAAAGAGATATTCCTGATTCAGTCGCTCTTTCGTCACAACAAACCACTGTGGGTTTTCTCGCTCCCATTCCACACAGGACTTTACTTGCTGATTGGCTATATGGCGCTGCTTGTCATTGGCGCAGTCCTCGAACTCACAGGCGTAAATATCACTGCATCAGCCGGCGGCATCGGAGTTATAGCCCACTATGCCACAATCGCACTGGGAAAAATCGGATTTATTCTCAGCACATTCGGTGCGTTTGGCCTGCTTATCAGCAGGATGTTCAACCCAAACCTGCGACAGATGTCGATCAGGGCTGATTATTTCAATTTAATCCTGCTGTTAGCGATTTTCGTAAGCGGAATAATAAGCTGGGCTACTGTTGATAATAACTTCACAATAGCGAGAGCATTTACAAAGAGCCTGATTACATTCAACGCAGCCGGATCATTACCGACAATTGTCGTGTGGCATGAAATTCTTACAGGTCTGTTCTTTATATATCTGCCATTCACTCACATGACACATTTCGTCGGCAAGTATTTCACATACCACAAAGTCCGCTGGGA
>JAJRZO010000089.1 GCA_024275215.1 Candidatus Zixiibacteriota bacterium
GTGGCCGAAAAGCTCCGATTCGACAAGATCCCTCGGTATTGCAGCGCAGTTGACTGCGACAAAAGCATTATCTGAGCGCGAACTCTCAGAATGAATAAGCCGAGCTACCAATTCCTTACCGGTACCGGATTCGCCCGATAGCAATACTGTCGCATCGGTATCCGCTATCTTCTTGATCATAGATTTGAGTTGTCTGAATGGCGCGGATGCACCCACCAGTTTTTTGTGCTGCTCAGCTTTCTTAAGTTGCCCGCGAAGCCTGCGGTTTTCATCCTCGAGTTTTTCAAATTCGAGAGCTCTGTCAATCGCGACAAACAGTTCATCATCCTCAAATGGTTTCGTGAGATAATCAAACGCTCCCGACTTCACAGCCTGAACTGCCTGAGATACAGCCGCATGTGCCGTGATGAGTACAACCTTGAGCCTTGGCTGAATTGCTTTCGCCTGCTCCAGAAGTTCAATACCGTCAATCTTTGGCATCCGAATATCGGAGAGCAAGAGATCGAAAGGTTCCGACTTCAATTTTTCCAAAGCCTCCTCCCCATCAGAAGCAATCGTCACTGCGAATCCGCGTTTCTGCAATTTGAATTGCAATACACGACGCACGGAAGCGTCATCATCGGCGAGAAGAATCTTCATGCCGGCACCTCTTCTTCATTCACTATTGGGAGTTCGATTGAAGCTATGACTCCGCCACTCGGTTTATTCTTAAGAGTAATTTTGCCCCCATGTTTCTCAATAATGCTCCTGGCGATGGCCAGTCCCAACCCGGTTCCTGTTGATTTCGTCGTGAAAAACGGTTCGAATACTCGGGGAAGATCAGACTCGTTAATCCCTGCCCCGCTATCCTCCACTTTCAGTATGGCAAGCCTCTGATCATCATCTTTGTTCAGACTTATTGTAACTTCCGAGCCATCCTCAGAGGCGTCAATCGCATTGATGACAAGATTGAGAAGTATCTGGTGAATCTTTTCTCCATCGCCCTTGATGTTAACAGAGTCGTCCACCTGTGTTGTGATTGTAATGTCGCGTTTACCGGCCTGCGCCTGAACTTGTTTTGTGGTTGAGTTGAGGATTTCACCCAGATTCATGGGCGTAAACTTCGGTTCGCTCGGCCTGGCGAATTCGAGAAGGTCCATGATGCTGTTGTTCATGCGCTTTATTTCCTTGAAAACAATTTTTCTGAACTCTTCGCGCTCATTAGGTTTGGTAGCTTCATCCGAAAGTATTTCAACCGCCCCCTTGACAGAAGCGAGTGGATTCTTGATCTCGTGAGCCATTCCAGCAGCTATCTGCCCTACAAGCGAGAGCTTATGAGAACGCTCCAACTGGAGTCGCATATTTTCAGCCGTTCGGCGAGAACGCAATTCTCTGTCAAACAAAGCTCCGGCAAGAAATGCTATTGCGAAGTAGAAAACAACATCAGCAAGCTCACCAGCCATACTGTTGGAATCCTTGTCGGATCCAAGAATCAATGGCAATACCAGCGCTGAAATCAATAACGCAGTATACAAACCACCTCTTAGCCCGAACCATGCAGCCCCGATTACAATAGGAATATAGCAGAAGCGTCCGTGAATGGCATGGATCCAGTGAACATGCCCGAATATCGGTTCGATCAGAACACCATAATGGATACTCAATGTAAGTGCTATCACTAAACCAAGTATCCCCAGCTTAGTAGTCTTGTGTTCAGGTTCCCACAAATTCTTGTCCTCCTTTAGAGGAATAAAGCAACAGTCATGCCACAGATCAGCTTACATTGAAAAGCAAAGCCAATCCCCTGTTGCAGAGCGTATAAAAAAATCTCGCCGCTGGTTTTTCACCTGGACTCTGGTAGTATTCATCGGCATCGCGAATCATTATCCAACAATAATCTACACAATTGAACAATATTCTTCAGTGTGTAGTTCCCACTCCCTGCACATATCCGACTAACATACTGTCATGTCGTCATATACAAGAGTTGGCACGCCATTTGTTTTATCATCGGGAAACCTGGAAGGAGACAATGGTCGAATTCGGATACATTAAACAGATTGGTCAGATGCTCACAGTGGCGACTGTTCTGCTACTGACAACATTTTCCAACATGAAAGCAAACACTTTACTAAACGCCGACCAGAGCGAATTTCTCGAAAAACAATTCGAGGCTGCTCCAGATGGAACATTATCGATTCCGAATGACGCAGATGTAGATTTCTATCTTGCGCTCGCGATGTCGAACAATCCTGCACTGAAGAGCGCTTTTTATCGCTGGTATGCAGCTATCGAAAAATCCGGCTATGCGGGGGCCCTTCCCGACCCAATGTTTTCATTTGCTTATTTTATCGAGAATGTTGAAACGAGAGTCGGTCCGCAGGAACAAAAATTCGGACTGCGACAGGCTTTCCCCTGGTTCGGCACTCTTGGAGCGAAAAAAGATATTGTCATCGAAACCGCAAACGCCGAATATCGAAAATTCGAAGCTGTCAGGCTTAGGATATCCTATCAGGTAAAAGCAGCCTACTATGATTACTATTATATTGGACA
>JAJRZO010000090.1 GCA_024275215.1 Candidatus Zixiibacteriota bacterium
ATATCTTTATCGGTCAGCGCCTTTGCTTTCCATTGATTGTTGTTTTTCGTGAATATCTGAAGCGCAGTCGCATCTACAGCATCGCCTTGAGCGATTGCTTTGTACGCGCCACCGGCAATCGACATGTGCGCGCCAATCAATGGGTCAGGTTTCTTTCGCGGCATCAGTAGAGCCTCGCCCGTTTGTTCAGATACGCCAGCAGCGCGTGATCGTATGGAATCGATGTGTCGATCAGGTGATAGTCGATATTCGACATGCGACATTCACGTGAGAATTCCCCGAATACTGTGTCGAGTTCATGTTTGTATGACTTCTTTATCTGCCAGGGCAATGTTGTGATTTTCTCACCTGTTTCGAGATCTTCGAAAATCGCTTCTCTCGGAAATGAAAAATCCCGCTCTCGCGGATCGAGTATGTGGAATACGATGATCTCATGTTTCCGATGCCTGAAATGTTTCAATCCGGCGAGTATCCTGTGCGGATCATCGAACAAGTCGGACATCAGGATTATCAAACCGCGACGCTTGATCCTGTCCGCCATCTGGTGCAGCGTATCCGAGATATTAGTTTTCTCCGATGCTGACAATTTGTCGAGTTGTTGCAGAAGAACATGCAGATAACCGGAAACCGATTTTGGCGGCAGGTATGTGTGGATATTTTCATCGAAACCGACAACGCCGACCGAATCACGCTGTTTGAGCATCAGAAATGTCAGCGAAGCAGCCAGATATGAGCAGTATTCGAGCTTGCTGATGCGATTCTTCTCATCGGATGTATAGCCCATTGATGCTGAAGTGTCGATAAGAATGTACGACTTGAGATTTGTTTCTTCTTCGTATTCCTTGACATAATACCGATCGGATTTCGCATACACTTTCCAGTCGATATTCCTGATCGAATCTCCCGGCATGTATTGCCTGTGTTCGGCGAATTCGACAGAGAATCCATGATATGGGGATTTATGCAAACCTGCCATGAATCCCTCGACCACGAGCCTCGCCCGCAATTCCATCCCTTTTAAGCGAGAGACAACATCAGGCTGAAGATAGCGCCTGTAATCCTGTTCCGGCATCAGTAAATTCGCTCAGATAAGTTGCACATATATTTATCCGGTAGCCCACCCAGAATAAAACGGCGGGTGGGATTATATCAATTCTCTTTTACATCTTCCAGAAGCTTGTCGACAATCTCGGAGGTCCCGACGCCATCCGCCTCGGCATTGAACGACGTCACAATTCTGTGTCTCAGCACCGGTTTTGCAACAAACCTGACATCCTCAGTCGATGGCGTATAACGTCCATCGAGTACGGCTCTCGTCTTGGCGCCAAGAATCAAGTACTGCGATGCCCGCGGTCCGGCTCCCCATGACACCCAGTTGCGAACATAATCGGGGACGCCATCGCGCCCCGGTCTGGTAGCGCGCGCAAGTCGTACCGAATAATCAATCACATGATCCGAGACAGGCACTCTCCGCACCAGCTTTTGAAGGCTGGTAATATCCTTACCGCTCAGGACATGATCGAGTTTCCATTCCTGCACGGTCGTCGTTGTCTTGACAATCTCGCGCTCTTCCGATTCGGATGGATAATCTATCATTATGTTGAACATGAATCGATCGAGTTGAGCTTCAGGCAATGGATATGTGCCTTCCTGCTCGATTGGATTCTGCGTAGCGAGCACAAAAAATGGTTCTTCGAGCTTGTATGTTTCGCCCGCAACGGTTACCTCATGTTCCTGCATAGCCTGAAGGAGTGCGGCCTGCGTCTTGGGTGGAGTACGGTTGATCTCATCTGCGAGAACGATGTTGGCAAACACGGGACCCTTTACGAATCTGAAACCGCGCTTCCCGGAGGATTTATCCTCCTCGATAATTTCCGTACCTGTAATATCTGATGGCATAAGATCAGGTGTGAACTGAATGCG
>JAJRZO010000091.1 GCA_024275215.1 Candidatus Zixiibacteriota bacterium
CGAACACAACAATCGCGGTCTTTTTCACTTCGCGCTCATCAAAAAACGGATGCGAGACCTGCCATGACTCCGAAGACAAACGACCGAGCATTTCCACCATTTTCTCGGCATACGGTCTGTAAGCTTCAATACGCTGCTGTGCACGACGCAGCTTAGCCGCCGCGACCATTTCCATCGCCTTCGTTATCTGCTTGGTCGATTCAACCGCGCGAATTCGTTTTTTCAGATCTCTGATTGTCGCCATACGATAATTTCTTCCTAACGACTACTTCGTGCTTTCCCGTTGGCAGATTATGATTCCTTTGTAGTTTTTCATGTAGTATTCGAAGTTGATTCCAGGGCGCCCTCCCTCTTCATTTGGAGCAGGATGGTTATGTCCCATAAGAAACGCTCCTCTCTCAAATCTGCATCCTCTGCCGATATCTACTTCATCATTTGGAACCTTCCGAAAAGGTTCATTCTTCATGTAGTCAGTCACCATGGGTGCAATATGGGCTAGCTCAGTGAAAACTGAATCCGGACCTATAAGTTCTAGGTTCTGTGGATGGGCCATCCATACTCCGACTAGATCAATTCTTTCAGCATCGTCCTTGGCACGCTCAAATATTGGGCATGTTTCGTATGCCACTTTTCCAATACTTGCCCCGGGCTGTTTCGGAGTCGTGCTCTGGGTTGAGGAGCCGCTTGATGTGTCCCCATCTTCAGTGATACCGAATTTCCCCGTGAACTCTTCGAGTGCTTTCTTAAGCTTGTCAATCGTCTCGTCCGAGATCACACCCTCCTTGGCGATACTATGCTCGATATCCGGATACTTCTTTTCCACGAACTCGAAAAGTTCCGTTTCAAATCGAGCAAGGTTGTCGACCGGTATCTTGTCGAGAAATCCATTGGCGCCAGCCCAGATTATAACAACCTGTCTTTCCAGCGGCATCGGGACATACTGACCCTGCTTAAGAATCTCAACCATCCGCGCACCGCGATCCAACTGCGCCTGTGTGGCCGCATCAAGGTCGGAACCGAACTGCGCAAATGCCGCGAGCTCCCGATACTGCGCCAGATCCAGCCTGAGACTTCCCGCAACCTGCTTCATCGCTTTGGTCTGCGCATTCCCCCCGACTCGCGAAACCGAAATACCAACATTGATTGCAGGACGAATACCCGAATAGAACAGATCAGCCTCAAGGAATATCTGACCATCCGTAATCGAGATCACGTTAGTCGGAATATATGCGGTCACATCGCCTGCCTGCGTTTCGATGATAGGCAAAGCAGTCAGCGATCCGCCACCAAGTTCATCGTTAAGTTTGGCAGCTCTTTCGAGAAGACGGGAGTGCAGGTAGAACACATCACCCGGATACGCCTCACGTCCCGGCGGACGTCTCAGCAACAGCGACAACTGCCTGTACGCCTGCGCGTGCTTTGAAAGGTCATCGTATATACATAACGCGTGCCGCTTCGTGTGAAGGAATTCCTCGCCTATCGCAACACCGGCGTATGGGGCGAGAAACTGAAGTGGAGCCGGGTCGGTGGCGCTGGCAACCACGACTGTCGTGTACTCCATAGCGTCATGCTCACGCAATTTTTCAACTACCTGTGCCACCGTCGATGATTTCTGACCGATTGCGATGTAGATGCAGAAAACATCCGTATTTTTCTGATTGATAATCGTGTCGATAGCGAGCGCCGTCTTGCCGGTCTGGCGGTCGCCGATGATTAGTTCTCGCTGGCCTCGTCCAATCGGAATCATCGAATCAATCGCCTTGAGACCAGTCTGCAGTGGCTCTTTCACCGGCTGGCGCTCTACGACGTTCGGAGCAATTGTCTCGATGTTGCGAAACTTTTCAGTAGCAATCGGACCTTTGCCATCTATAGGCTGGCCGAGCGGGTTAATCACCCTGCCGATCATAGCTTCGCCGACAGGTACAGACGCAATTCGTCCGGTGCGCCGCACAGTGTCGCCTTCTTTAATACTGGTATCGGAGCCGAACAGTGCCACACCGACATTGTCTTCTTCGAGGTTCAGAACCATGCCCATTATGTCGCCGGGGAAAGTAACCAACTCGGACATCATAGCGTCTTCAAGTCCCCAGACGCGAGCGATTCCATCACCAACCTGAAGAACCGTTCCGACAGACTCAAGCTCAAGCTTGGTCTCGTACTTGGCAATCTCCTGCTTTATTATGGAACTGACTTCTTCCGGTCTTAATGCCATATGAAACTCCGTATATTGAAAGCAATCATTTTTCCAAACCAGCGCGCTTCGGATCTATTCTCAGTATACCTTCAGCGCAAGAAGCTCGTCACGCATAGAATCAAGCTGATGACGAATCGACTTGTCGATTATCTGATCCCCGAAATAGACGATCACTCCGCCGATTATCGCCGGATCAACTTCAGTGAGAGCCATAACTTTCTTGCCGCTTCTGGCTTCCAGCTTCTTAATCAAAGACACTTTCTCATTTTCGAGTAACGGGACAGCCGACACAATTCTGGTCTTGACAAAACCGTTGTATAACAGGACAAGGTCCTCGAAAGCGCCGATTATTCCTCGCAGATATGGATGGCGGCGTTTGACCACAATCAGCATAAGGAATTCTTCGAGCATGCGGGAAACCTTGCCGCCAAATACGGATCGAACGACGGCAAACTTGTCATGATCCGTAACCTGCGGCGCAGCGAGAAAATCGAGGAGCGACCTGTCCTGCTCGAGGATAGCATCAAGCTCCTTTATTTCCGTGTAGACCGTATCAACAGCGCCTTTTTCAACCGCTAAGAGAAAAAGCCCGTGCGCATATCGTTTGGCGACTTCTGCAGCAATCATCAGATCTTCTCGACATCACTGATGAAACCCTCGATCAATTCACGATGCTTGGCTTCATCAAGTTTTTCATTGATCATCTTCTCGGTGGCTGCCAGAGTCATCCTGACGATATCCATCTTCAGCTGGACCTTGGCCTTATCGACATCGCGCGAGAGTTCTTCTTTCGCTCTTTCGATCAGTTCACGGGATTCACCGCGAGCAGCCTCTTTGATTTCGGCGGCAACACCCTGACCTTCACGAATAGCTTCCTGAATCTTGGCGCGAGCCTCAGCCTCGGCTTCTGTCATGCGGGCGTCGTAGTCTGCACGCAGGTTGTCGGCATTTTCGAGTTCCTCTTTGGCCTTGTCGAAATCGCTCTGAATACGCTCCCGCCGTTCATCAATCATTCCCAGCAGAGGTTTCCAGGCGTATTTCTTAAGAATCCAGAGGGCTATTACGAAACCGACAATATGAGTCAGTATCTGTTGCCACTCTA
>JAJRZO010000092.1 GCA_024275215.1 Candidatus Zixiibacteriota bacterium
TCACGAGACAACCCGATTGACAAAACAAGTATCCACACATTATATGTCTGCCTATGACCTATCTCTGGGTAATCATCATATACCTTACGATACTCGTAATCGTCGGAGCCTGGCGCAGCAGGCGAGTCAGGACTCAGGATGACTTCATGGTCGCGGGACGAAACCTGTCGGCGAAAGTTCTCGTCGGCACACTTCTCGCCACATGGATCGGCTCCGGTTCGATCATCGCAAGCGCAGGTCTCGCATACGACAAGGGTTTGCCAGCGCTCTGGTTCGACGCCGGCGTCTGGGTTGCACTCATCGTGCTTTACCTGATAGCAGGACGAGCGCGCAAACTCGCGCAGTACACAGTCCCGGATATTCTCGAACTTCGATACAACAAATATGCCCGGATACTCGGTACGATTGTGACGATGGTGGCATACACTGCTATTGTATCATATCAATTCCGAGCAGGCGGCATGGTGCTGAATTTAATCACCGGCATTCCGGTCGAGACGGGGATCATTATCACAGCGGTATTCGTGATAGGATATACAGTGTTGGCAGGGTTGATCTCTGTCGTCTATACCGACGTCGTAAACGGCATCATCATGACAATCGGACTGTTCATCGCATTGCCGTTTCTGATTTCCGATGCTGGCGGGGTCAGTTCAATCGCAGAACGGCTTCCGGAAATGCACCTGAGCGTGCTCGGCGATATGTCATTGCTTGAAGCCCTTGGATATTCACTGCCTACCATGTTGCTGCTACTCGGCGAGTCGGGGATGTACCAGCGATTTTTTTCCGCAAAAGATGAAAAGGCTGCGAAACGATCTGTGCTGGGATGGCTCGCTGGGACAATAATAATTGAGACATTGATTGTTGTCATAGCTATCATCGGCAGGGCGATATTCACAGACATCGATTCCGAGATGGTGATTCTATATTCAGTCAGGGATGCTTTGCCGCTTGTAATCGGATGCCTCTGTCTTGCGGCGATAGTCGCAGTAATCGTTTCAACTGCCGATTCGTTCCTGCTCGTACCGTCAACAAATCTGATCCGTGACATCTACCAGCGATTCATCAATCCGCAGGCATCGCAAAAGCGAATACTTATCTACTCGCGGATCGTAGTAGTTGCGCTCGGATTGTTCGCATTCGTGCAGGTGACATTTTTCGAGAAAGTTCTGGCGATGGCAATTTATGCCTATACAATGTACGGCGTCGGGATTACGCCGGTCGTCATGGCGGCGTTCTTCTGGAAACGAGCCACATCCGCAGGTGGCGTAAGTTCGATTGGTTCTGGCATGATCGTTACAGTTATCTGGGAGATACTGAGTCAGCCGTGGGATATTCCGACAGTCTATCCCGCGCTTGGTGTTTCGATTTTCTGTCTGGTTTTCGTGAGTCTTATGACACGCAAACCGGATTCATCGCAGTTACAACCATTTTTCGCCGGCTCTATTTGATATTGAACCTTTGCATAACAAGTAGAGCGGAGTACCGATATTTGCAGGTCACAATCTGCGTATCTGAGGTTGATTTCGGTAGTGAAAGATCATAAAACATCGAACATCCTGTCGCATGTCGGTTTGATCTACGCCGCGGCGATTTGGGGATCGACATTTGTCATTGTCAAGTCGAGCCTCGACAATATCGACCCTGTGATTCTGGTCGGCTACAGATTCACATTCGCCGCAATTCTCCTCGCAGTATTTCTGAAGATGAAACGATTTCCCTTATTCTCCAGTTTTGGCACGGGTCTTCTGCTCGGTTTTTTCCTGTGGCTTCTTTATGTCCCTCAGACAATCGGACTCAAGTTCACGACCGCATCTAATTCGGCA
>JAJRZO010000093.1 GCA_024275215.1 Candidatus Zixiibacteriota bacterium
AAATTTGTGCCGATAGCGATAGGTTTTGTTATACTGTTCTCGCTCGTCGATAACTGGAGGATCGACTCAAAATTTATTCACACACTCAATCCTCAGGAGCGATTTTCGAAACACAGTTCAGTAACATTCCTTGAGCAGAATCTTGGCTATGATCGGATTCTCGACATGACATTCAGGATGTTCAGGTCGCAGGACTACTACGCCTATTTTGGGATCAAGCAGGTGGCAGGTTATCATGGAAACCAGCTTAAAGCGTATGACAAGCTTATCGGCGGACTTGAAAAATCGCATCTGTATGATCGCTATGGAGTCCCGCAATTACCTGTTCTGAATCTTCTCGGTGCAAGGTACTTTGTCTACGATGCCGGATATCCTATGCCTGACAGCAGCCTTCAAAGAGTATACGACATGGATCAGATTACAATTTATCGGAATCCACATGCTTTACCGCGTTCTTTTATTATTCACAATTACGGAGTTATATCTGACCTTGATTCCATCGTCAATGTTGTTGCGAGACCGAGGTTCGATCCGAGAAGATTCGTGATTCTCGAAAAAGAACCCGAATTCAAACCTGAACAGCCACTCATGGATCGAGTAGAGGAATGTCAGATAATCGACTATGAACCGGAATATGTCAAAATAGCCGCAATGCTGAAAGCGCCCGGTTTTGTCTGCCTGAGTGATCCGTATTATCCTGCATGGAAAGCGTACATTGATGGAGAGGAGACCGAAGTGTTCAGAGCGTATGGAGCACTCAGAGCAATTGGTGTCCCGAAAGGTGAACATGTGATTGAGTTCGTGTATAAATCAGAGATGTATGAGAGATCAAAGATAGTCACATACGCTACAATCATTTTTGTGTTGATCTCTGTCGCTGGCGGAATTGTATATTCTCGCATGAAACGGAAGAAAAAAGATGGCTGAGAACGCACTCGTGCTGTTGCCGACATATAATGAGAAAGAGAACATCGAGAGGATCATCCCTGAGATTCTCAAGCAGGATGATCGGCTTTCGATTCTTGTCATAGATGACAATTCGCCTGACGGAACAGGTGACATTGCCGACAGGATTGCCGGCGAGAATCCTCGCGTAATGGTTCTTCACAGAAAGAAGAAGGAAGGGCTGGGACAGGCGTATATAGCAGGGTTCAGGTGGGCACTTGATCGACAGTATGATTATATTTTCGAAATGGATGCTGACTTTTCGCATGATCCGGTATTTCTGAGAGATTTCCTCGAACACATCCAGGATAACGATATAGTTCTCGGATCGAGGTACATTAAGGGTGTAAATGTTGTCAACTGGCCCATGATGCGTCTGCTGTTGTCGTACTTCGCCAATGTCTATTCGAGAATCGTAACAGGTTTGCCGCTTTGTGATGCTACCGGCGGTTTCAAGTGCTTCAGGAGAGAAGTGCTTGAGGCGATCGACCTCGATGACATACGCTCGAACGGGTACTCATTCCAGATCGAGATGAGTTTCAGGGCATGGAAAAAGGGTTTCAGGATAAAAGAAATTCCAATTGTTTTCGTCGACAGGACTGCCGGGACATCCAAGATGTCGAAAAAAATCATCCGCGAAGCTATTTTCATGGTCTGGCGACTGAGGTTGTGGAGCCTTATGGGCAAGTTCAAGTAGGCGCTTCACGGTGCTTTCCATTATAATCGTCAATTATAACACTCGCAAACTGACGCTTGAATTGTTGCGGTCACTGTATAAGCATATCGCCAGGCAGGATACTGAGATAATCGTTGTTGACAATGCGTCGGTCGATGGCTCACCACGCGCAATAGCAAGGCTGTTTCCGCGAGTGTATCTTATATGCCTCCGTAGAAATATTGGGTTCGGCAGGGCTGTCAATATTGCGGCGGCGAAATCTTCGGGAAAGTACATCTGGCTGCTTAACAGTGATTGCCGTGTCGACAAAGATATAGCATTGCCGATGATCGAGTATCTCGAATCACATCCACAGGCAGCTATCGTGACAGCCAGATTGATTAACGACGACGGAACATTCCAGGCGTCATGTAGGAGGTTTCCCACGTTTGGGAACATATTGTTTTCCCGACAGTCGCCTTTGTTCGGCATTCTGAAACGAAGGGATAAATATACACTTCCTGACTACACTGAACCGACAGCAGTGGAATCCTGTTCGTGTACCTGCACAATGATTCGCAAAGAATGTTTTGAGGATGTCGGCGGTTTTGACGAACGTTTCTTCATGTATTGCGAGGACATTGATCTTTGCCGCAGATTCAGTGACAGGAGATGGGAAACTGTTTTTCTTCCCGCAGTCACCGTAGTGCATCAATGGGCGAAAAGCTGGGGGGGCGGATCATGGAAACGATACTATCATCATCATCGATCCATGTACAGGTACTTCCGAAAGTACTACCCCGAAAGCAGGGTGCGATTAACGCTCCTCGAACTTTTGCTTACTGCGGGTGTCGGATTCAGGGCGATGATGTCGATACTGTGGAGGCGAACATAGTATGATTTTGTATCTGCCTCTGTTCGCGTTTGCCGTGTTGTTGAGTTTTGGCATGTCTCATCTCGTAATAAGGCTGTCTGTCAGGTATCATCTGTTCGATTATCCCGATCAGAGAAAACTTCATGTAAGACCTACTCCGCATCTTGGGGGAGTGGCGCTGTTTGTCTCTTTCTGGGTGATATTCCTGCTCGCATCATTGCACTTCGACTCGATCAATCAGGAACTATCCGGGAAAATGTGGGCGTTGTTTCTCGCTTCCGCAGTGATATTGGCAACCGGAATTGTGGATGATCTGAAGAATCTCAACTTCGTCGAAAAACTGACAGGTCAGGTGATTGCTGCCGGAATAATAATTGCGGCGGGATTCACTATACCGAGATTCCATATACCATTCTGGGGATCGCTCGAACTCGGGTGGCTTTCATACCCGATGACATTCGCCTGGATCATAGTTCTTTCAAATAGCATCAACCTCATTGATGGTCTGGATGGACTCGCAGGCTCAGTGTCGGTGTCTGTCTGTTTCGGTTTGTTTCTGACAGGACTGCTTCTTGGAGTGGAAACTGTCATAGCTACCACGGTCTGTTTGTCGGGATCACTCGTCGGTTTTTTGATTTTGAATCGTCCTCCTGCAAAATTGTTTATGGGTGATTCCGGGGCGCTTTTTATCGGATTCATGTTTTCTGTTCTTGCGGTGATTTGTCCGGTCAAGAGCTATACTGCTGTTGCGATGTTCGTGCCGTTGGTCGCTGTGGGCGTTCCTCTGATCGAGGTCGCCGTCACAATGGTGCGAAGAACAGCGTCCGGTCAGAGGTTCTATGTTGCTGACAACAGGCATATTTACAACTACCTGGTGAATCTCGGATTCTCGCCCGAAAAGACTGTGATTATACTGACATCTGTCTCTTTCGCCCTTACTGTTTTCGTACCTGCCCTTTTTTGGTTTGACCGCAAGCGAGTTTTTTCTATATTCTTGGCGTTTCTATTGCTATTATTCTTTTTATTCTTTGTGCTGAGATTAAAGCACGGACAAGGTTGGGTAAATGGCAAACGGGATAGTTCTTGATTTCGAGAAACCGATCGTAGAACTGGAAAAGAGAATTCTCGAAATGCGGGAGTTCGCCAGCGGCGGATCGGTTGAACTCAATAGTGAGATCGAGAGCCTTGAGCGGAAGCTCGAAAAGCTGACGCGAGAAATATATTCGAATCTGTCGCGCTGGCAGCGAGTACAGCTTGCCCGCCACCCGAAGCGTCCGTATACGAATGATTACATCGAACATATGACCGAGGGGTTCATCGAGCTGCATGGTGATCGCGGATTTGCCGACGATAAGGCGGTTGTATGTGGTCCCGCCATGTTCCATGGGCGCAAAGTTATGATTGTCGGTCAGCAGAAAGCCCGCGATACGAAGTCGAAACTGTATCGCAACTTCGGTATGATGCATCCGGAGGGGTATCGCAAGGCAATGAGGATGATGAAACTTGCCGAGAAATTCAGCCTCCCGGTGCTTATATTTATCGATACACCCGGGGCATATCCGGGGATTGCAGCGGAGGAACGCGGACAAGCGGAAGCCATAGCTTTCAATATCAAGGAAATGGCGAGGCTTCGGGTACCGATTATCATATCGATCATCGGCGAAGGTGCGTCGGGCGGTGCGCTCGGTATCGGTGTTGGTGATGTAATTCTTATGATGGAAAACTCATGGTACTCGGTTATCTCTCCTGAGGGATGCGCCGCAATTCTCTGGCGCGATGCTGCAATGGCTCCTCAGGCTGCAGAGGCGCTCAAACTGACTGCGCCCGACCTGATAGAACTTGGCGTTATCGACAGAATACTGCCCGAACCTCCGGGAGGAGCGCACAGAGATCACAAAGGTGCAGCCGAGATTCTTGCCGCAGCAATCGATGAGCATCTGATGGCAATTATGGAAATGACAACCGATGAAATGCTATCAAAAAGACTTGATAAATTCAGGAATATGGGAGTTTATTACCACGATTAGGAGTGTGTGTGCTTTCTGACGAAATGTTAAGAATTCTTGCGTGCCCGAAATGCAAAGGGTCGCTCGAATACAAGAAAGAGAAAGACGAATTGGTGTGCAACAGTTGCAGACTGATTTACAAAATCAAAGACGATATTCCGGTTATGCTTATCGATGAAGCTGAAAGCTTCTGAGTCACGCTGCAAGGAGACTGAAATGAAACTGTCGAAATTCTGTTCCGAGGAACTCATTACATTCGATCTTAAAGGTAAAACCAAAAACGAAGTTATTCGCGAACTTGTTGACATGGCTTCGCAGTCGAATCTGGTCAAGGATGCGGAAGAACTTTATCGCGATGTCACAGAGCGCGAGAATCTGGTTACAACCGGCGTCGGATATGGTGTAGCGTTCCCACATGCGAAAACCCGTGCCACAAGAGGGATCGTGATTGCATTTGGGCGGTCAGATACAGGTGTCGATTTCGATGCTATGGACAGGAAGCCAGTCCACCTGTTTTTCCTTATTGCTGCGCCTGAGGATGCTATCGGAGCGCATTTGAATGTCATGGCTCGTTTGTCGTTCATAATGAAGAGCGAGGAGAATCGGAAGAAGTTGATGGAAGTACAGAGTCCGGGAGAACTTCTGCAGATTATCGACACAGTAGAATGACTATGGAATGAAATGGATTTCGCCCCTTCTAACCAGACAGAAGGCGTTTAGAACAAGCCTCATACTTGCAGGGATCAGCATTGCCTGTTTTCTTCTGCCGGTTAACACAAAGACATATATCTCAGGTAAGCTGATTGTTGCCTATGCGCCATTCTATGGTATTTCAAACAAGATAGACGATGTTTTTGAGGTCTATGAAATCAACAGGGGATTGCATGCGACTATCACCCGCCAGATGCTTGCACTGACAACATTGCGTGAGCAGGAGAGAGAAAACAAACGCCTCAGAGAACTGCTTGGATTCAAAGAAACTGTTGAATACGATTTGATTCCTGCGGAGATAGTCGCGCTTGATCCGAAACGAAGACAAAATGCCGTTATAGCCGAGATCGGTCACGACGCTCAGGTTTCTGCCGATCTTCCTGTGGTCAATGTCGATGGCCTTGTCGGCAAAACCACATCAGTTCTCGGAGACCTTGTGACTGTAGAGTTGCTGACCTCACCGAATTGCAGGGCGGCGGCGAGAGACGCAAATACAAGAGTATTGGGCATCGTTCGATGGACCGGGGGCAGGACTCTTCTTCTGGACAATGTCTCGATATCCGATACAGTCGCAGTAGGTGATACGGTTATCACATCGGGACTCGGTGGAGTTTTCCCCGAGGGACTGCTGATAGGGACTATCGCCACTGTCAGTGTGGGAGCTTCGCCGTTCTTCAGGAGTATCACTCTTAGACCCTTTGTCGCTTTCGGAGCGCTCGAAGAATTGATAGTACTCAAGGGAAGCGGTGGTTGATGATGGCAAGAAATATCCTGTTTTTCATCCTGCTTTTGTTCTGTGTCGTCATCTACCAGGCGCTGCTGGCTGATATTGTCTCAATTGGTCTGGCACGACCCGACATCATTCTTGTCTTTCTTGTCTGGTTGACATTGACAAGAGATTTGACATGGGGTGTTGCATTCGGATTTGCCGCAGGTCTTCTCGAAGATTCGCATAATCCGCAACTTCTTGGGCTTGGCGCTTTATTGAATGTTTTGTCTGCGCTGGCAGTATTTCTTGTCTCGCATCGAGTCCGTACCGATAGTCTTGTTATAAGGATTGCAATGGTGATTGGAGTGGTTGTGCTGCATGATATGATCTATTCACTCGTGGCGTTTTCGTTCGATATTCATCTTGATATTATGATCCTTTTCAACACTATAATTCCATCGGCTTTGTATACTTCGCTCATTGCTGCCGGTGTAATGTATCTTTCTCAGAGGCGATTGACATTAAGGTTTGAATCGTGAATACCGGCGGCTACTCACGGGCACTGCGGGCGAATCTGCTTGCGGGATTTCTTCTTACAATCATAATACTGCTGATTGTTCGCATGTTCTATATGCAAACATTTCAACACAAAGCATATCTCGAAGTGTCGGAAGAAAATCGGATTCGTGTTGTGCCGGAAATAGCTGTCAGGGGGAGAGTCTTTGATCGCAACGGGAAACTGCTGATTGACAATCGACCGTCTTATGTTGTTGCGGCAGTTCCGAACGAGATCACAAATCTGGATGCACTGTCCGATAAACTCTCCGATCTGATAGGAGTACCCGAAGAACGAATCCGCAAGAAAATCAGAAACAGCAGGTTTCGCCGGTATGAGCCGGTCAGACTCAAGAGAGACGCGCCGTTCGATGTCGTATGTCGTATCGAGGAAGCATCCGATCACTATCCCGGCATCGTCCTCCAGTTGGATCAATCGAGAAATTACCCTGAACATGGTTCTGCCGCACATCTTCTCGGATATCTTTCAGAGATCACCGAGAAGGAACTGGAAAAACTTCGGGGCAAAGGGTTCCGTTCCGGTTCGTTGATGGGACGCAAGGGTATTGAACGTTCGTATGATCATTACTTGCGCGGTGTTGATGGCACAAAGTATCTTGAAGTAACTGCCGAGGGAAAGATAGTCGGACAGCTTAATGAACGAGCACCGATTGCGCCCACGCCTGGGTTCGATCTGACGCTTACGATTGATGACGATCTGCAACTGCTCGGTGAGGCGCTTCTCGGAGATTCGTTGTCAGGCGCGATTGTGGCAATGAATCCGAATACAGGCGGCATCCTTGCCTTTGTTTCACAACCGAGTTTCGATGCCAACCTTTTCACCGGACCGCTTTCGACAGAGGACTGGAACAGGCTGTCGACAGATCAGCGACATCCGCTTCTCAATAGATGTATTCAGGCGACATATCCACCCGGTTCGATCTACAAACTGATCGTTGCCGGTGCGGCTCTCGAATCCGGTACGGTGACGACAGAAACGCGTTTTCTCGCATGCACAGGCGGGTATCGCTACGGAAATCGCGTGTTCAGATGTCACAAGTTGTCCGGGCATGGTGTGCTGACTCTGGTTGATGCCATAGCTGCGTCATGCGATGTCTATTTCTATCAACTCGGCAGAAAACTGGGGTTGGAGAAGTTTGCCGAATATTCGCGAGCATGCGGCTTCGGAAAGCAATTGGGGATCGATCTCAATGACGAGGCAGCAGGTCTCGTACCTGATGTTGATTACTACAACAAGAGATTCGGTGATGGTAAGTGGCCGAAGTCTCTCATCCTGAATCTGTCGATAGGACAGGGCGAACTGCTTGTAACGCCGCTTCAGATGGTGAGTTTCTTTTCCGCGCTTGGCAACGGCGGAACAATGTTCAGGCCTCATGTGCTCAAGGGAATGAAAACTGCCGAAGGGGAAATCAGCATGGATGCCGAAGTGATCAGAAAACTTCCCTTTTCCCCTGAGAATATATCCATCCTTCAGAGAGCTGCGTTCGAGGTAGTCAATGGCAAACATGGAACAGCGCATCGCGCACAGGTTAAGGGCACTATTGTTGCAGGGAAAACCGGCACGGCTCAGAATCCTCATGGCAATGAACACGCGTGGTTCTGTGCTTACGCGCCTGCGGATAACCCGAAGATTGCGATTGCCTGCATTGTTGAAAACGCCGGACATGGCGGATCAGTGGCTGCGCCTATCGTTGCGAAGATGATAGAGCAGTATCTGCGATCTATCGGAATCATTCAGGATATTCCTCAGCCCGTAGCACCAGCAAAGGGGATTGTCAATGCAAATCCTTAGAGGTAACATTTCCAAGTCGGCTATGTTGCTGTTTGCCGCTGCGCTGTTTCTCACCCTGGTCGGAATCCTGATCATCCAGAGTGCGATGTTTGCCGCACCGAGCCAGTTCGAGCAGAACTATTTCAAGCGACAGATGATCTGGGCTGTCGTAGCGATTTTGCTTTTCATGGTCGTGGTAGCTGTCCCTATGAGGTTTTACGAAGTATTTGCTTATGTATTGTTCGGTCTGGTCGTAGTTCTGCTTCTGGGGTTGCTGATGAAGGGTGGAGGAAAGGCTGCGCGGTGGTTCAATTTCGGGTTCTTTCACTTGCAGGTAGCTGAGATGGCAAAGATTGCCGTGGTTTTTGTGCTTGCGCGTTATCTGACCTATTCCCGCAGACCCCCGAACTCTGTGCGTAGATTCGCTACTGTTCTGATTCTTGTAGCAATACCGATGCTGATGGTGCTGAAACAGCCCGACCTTGGAACTTCACTCGTTTTCATTGCGGTACTATTGACAGTTTTCTACTGGTCAGGTCTTCCGGTCATGTACTTGTTGTTTCTGATAACTCCTGCCGTGAGTTTGATAGCATCTTCGCACTGGCTGTCCTGGCTTATTTTCTTTGTGCTCGTGTTGGCGCTCCTGCAGATGATCAAACCGGGGACGCTGTTTTCTATCGTCACGATAACGGTGAATCTGTTGTCGGGGATGATTATGCCTTTTGTCTGGAACAGGCTTCAGGACTATCAGAAAATGCGGATACTCGTCTTTCTCGATCCGGGACGCGATCCATTGGGTGCAGGTTATCAGATAATTCAGTCGAAAGTCGCGATAGGCTCAGGCGGGCTGTGGGGAAAAGGTTATATGGCGGGAACTCAGACTAATCTCGCGTTTATTCCTGAACGACATACGGACTTTGTATTTTCGGTGATCGGGGAAGAATTCGGATTCTGGGGGGGGTTGCTGGTCCTGCTGGCGTTCGCGGGGATCATACTTCTCGGAATCAGAATCGCATTCAAGTGCCGCAACAAATTCTCATCGCTGGTTGTGATAGGAGGCGTTACGATCCTGGCATTCCAGCTTGTCGTAAATGTCGGGATGGCGCTGGGGTTGATGCCGGTTACCGGTTTGCCTCTGCCGTTCGTATCGTATGGCGGGTCGTCGCTGCTGATGAGCTGGATGATTCTCGGTTTGATGGTCAATGCCGAACTCAACTGGCAGGAATACTGATAAGGAGGTTTTGGTATGAAACAATGCGTTTTGACAATTCTACTTCTACTTTCAATCGTTTTCGGCGTGAACGCGATGACTCTTGATGAACTGATGGATCA
>JAJRZO010000094.1 GCA_024275215.1 Candidatus Zixiibacteriota bacterium
GACAGAGATTTATATATAGTTGAAGCTACATCGATCAGCGATTTCAGTTATTTTCTTGTCCAGATCAGACAGAAACTGGAAAGATGGTATGTTGGCGTTGTCAGCCTGCTTCTTGGAGCGCTTCTCGGCGCCCTTGCAGCAATTCAATACGTAAGAGCCAGGGCTCGGAGATCCGAAAACAGAATCGCTGACCTGGACTACAGACCTTTGCTCTCTTATCTCACGACCTTCAATCATGGTCAGATGGCAGGGAAGAATCTGAACAGGTTGTCGCTGCTGTTCGGCAATCTTCCGGATGATGAGCAGAAAATAATCGAATTGAGAGACCGCATCGACTCAGCTCTTGAAGGCTACAGAACTTTTGCCTCTGAACAACTGACAGCCATAATCAAAGAGTGTAAAACACATGAACATATTCTGGAAAAAGCAAGCTCTCTGGAACTCAACAGGAACGCACTGGAGGAGCTGCTTCCCGAAACCGCAGATTCAGTATCTGTCATAAACGCTGATCGCCTGAAAGATTCCATACCGAATGCCATCAAACGCCTGAAAAACGACATTAATGAGCTGTATCGTATCGCCGGCGCCTCTTTCAAAACAGATTTGCTCCATGTCCTGAGAAGCACGCTGAAAGGATTGTCCCGGCGGCTGGATCAGGAAAATATAATCATTGGCGATGTATTTGTAGAGGGGAATTTCAGTCAAGATGTATTCTTTTCAGAATCTGAATTAATGGCGATCATTGAAGAACTGATCAACAACGCGTGCACCGCGATGTCTGCAAGTTCTGAAAAGATGATCAGCATTGAGGTAAGATACAATGATGATTCTGTGACCCTGAAAATTGCGGATACCGGTTCCGGATTAGATGAAAAAGCCTCAGCGAAGTTATTTGACAGAGACTACACGACAAAATCCGACGGAGGAGGCTATGGTTTGTTTCATGCGTATCAACAGACACAGGTTTTCAGCGGACAAATCATATTGTACAATAATGACAATGGCGGTGCAACGGTCGAGATGAAACTGAGATTATCATAGTGCGTAAAGATATCGAAATGCGGGTGCTGATTGTTGATGACGATGAAGAATTCGTCAGCGACTTCTCTTTGTTGCTGCCGACAGGTTTCAAATCAGAGTCTGTTTCCTCTGCTGATTCGGCGATGAGTCTCCTGGAAATATCTGATTTCGACGTAGCATTTCTTGATATTGACCTCGGCTCCGGAGGCAACGGCATTGAACTGCTTCAACAGATGAAGAAAAAGGGGCCGTTCCTTCCTGTCATAATGATTACTGCCGACACCCGAACCGACACAGTCGTCAAAGCGATGCGGTACGGTGCTTCCGACTATGTCGGGAAAAGCCCAAATATGAATGACCTGCAACTTTCAGTCGACCGCGCAATCCGTGAGTGTCGACTGCGGCAGGATGTGGAATTGCTTAAGACTGAGGTGGAAGAACTGACCGGCGACCTGATTGGTGATAGTCCTGCAATGTCTGCTGTGAAGCAGGAAATCGCCCGAATCGCTCCAACCCCTTCGAATGTGCTCATCACCGGCGAAAGTGGGACAGGAAAAGAACTGGCGGCACGAGAAATTCACAAACACTCGGCAGTAAGCAATGAGCCATTTGTCGCCGTAAATTGCGCCGCCCTTTCCAGAGAACTTTTCGAGAGCGAGCTTTTTGGCCATGAGAAAGGAGCTTTCACCGGGGCTACCAACAAGCGCCGCGGCAAATTTGAGATAGTCGGACAAGGCACATTGTTCCTCGATGAAATAACTGAGATTCCCCCAGAATTGCAGGCGAAGTTACTGAGGGTTTTGCAGGAACGGGAATTTGAGCGAGTCGGCGGAGACAAGTTGATCCCCTTCAGGGGACGGCTACTGGCATCTTCGAATCGTGATCTTGAAAAGGCATTGAAAGAGAATCTGTTGAGAGAAGATCTTTATTATCGTATCAATGTAACATCAATCCACATGCCAAAGCTTGCCGACAGGAAAGAAGACATTCCTTTGCTGGTTAATCATTTTATCAAAATGAAAGCTACCGAAATGAAAAAAGCGGTTTCACAGATTGACAGGCAAGCTATGGATTTTCTAACCAGTCGTCATTGGCAGGGCAATGTACGTCAGTTGGCAAATTGTATTGAGTCGGCTATTGTGCATTGCGATGGCACATCGCTTGAGCTTCATCACTTTGCGAGGCTTTCAAATCCTGACAGATCAGGATCGGAGATCACGAAAGATTATGAAGAGGCTAAACGGCAAGTCCTCGACAAATTTCAGAGAGAATTCATAACTGCCGCCCTGATGCGAAACAATGGAAACACATCCGCCGCAGCCAGAGAAATGGGGGTTTCGCGACAGGGACTTGTTAAGATGATGAAAGCTTGCGGTTTGCAGTAACCTTTATAAATGAAGCGTGATCATATCATTTCAATAAAAAACCCGGCAGTACCTGGATTGTACTACCGGGCTTCCTCAGGTGCATACTCGCGAACGAGTGTGCGGCCCAATCCCCCGAATTATTTCATGAGCATCATCTTCTTAGTCTGCGTGAAATCGCCCGCTTCCAGCCTGTAGAAATAGACACCGGAAGCTTTATCCAAAGCATTCCACTCGATTGACACAGGTCCAGTCATCAAGGCTGTGCCAGTGATCTTGTCAACGACTTGTCCCATCACATTGTAAATTGTCAGCGAATAATCCCCCGGATGTTTCATGTCGAACGAGATAGTGGTTGTCGGATTGAACGGATTCGGATAGTTCTGGTGCAATACGTATGCAATCGGAGCTATAGGATCAGATGTATTGCCCTTGAACTGTACATTTATCTTACCTCCACCCGTTTTTACGAGAATGGCGTCTTTCAAGTGAATCTCGACTCCATTCGGAGTTTGGATGCTGACTATATCTGTTGCTCCTGCCGGCAGAACATACCTGCCGTTGAGATCAACCAGACCGATCCTGAAGTTTCCATCGACACTCCCGGAAAGCAATTCCATTCCTTCGACAAGATTCGTGACATCGATTGCATCGGGATTGTCTGAACCGATCTCGATCTGAATACCCTGAATCTCCGTATCCGAATTGATGCTTATCACAAATGAGTTTGACGCATCATTCGCGAGCCTGCTAATTCGCACCTCCGCACTCCCCGAGAATGACTTGCTGACGAGGTTTGCACCATTACGGTTTGAGGTTGGAAATGGTATGTCAAGGAAAACATAGTTGATCAGGCACACAACATCATCGATATCAGTATAGCCCGATTCATCAACATCCCCGGCTTCAACAGGTCTTGACGGCTGCCCGCCTCGGAAGATATACCCGGTCAGCACTGCGATATCAAGCATGTTGACTTTCATATCGCAGTTCAAGTCACCTTGTATCTTGCCAATCATTGTCACGAAACCAGTCGCCTCGAATGAACCGGCGTCAGTAAATTGACCCGTAACAGTGTACTCTTGTTGAGTCGTATCCAGCAGGGGAGGATAACTCATGATGAAATCCGACATGGAAAAGTAAGCGGCCAGCACCTGACCATCAAAACCCGGTACTGTTTCGAAAATCTCTGTTCCAAGTGGTGGAATACTCCCGTTGAGGAGCAGAGAAGCGGCATCAACATCTGCTGCTGTATAGCCTTCGGAGAAATTGCCAATGAAGACCGTATCCACCATCGGATCAATCGCGTAAGCCCAGTAGACATATATCGGATCTGGAGTCATCACAACATCCATCGGAGACTCAGCAGATGAAAATCTGTAAAAGATTGCTTCATTGTCGAGGGTCTTCATATACAACATAAGCTCGCCATTCGCAATTGCCGGACCCAGGTATTGAAATTTCCCCTGCCCCAAATAGTACGACCAAAGTTCTTCTCCTGTGAAAAGATCAAAAGCGTAAACTGTGCTATTTCCACGAGATTGAACTAACACAGCATTACCTGCGATCGATGGTGATTCCAATCCGCTATCTCTGTACCTACTCCAGAGAATTTCACCC
>JAJRZO010000095.1 GCA_024275215.1 Candidatus Zixiibacteriota bacterium
TGAAAAACCCACCTCAAGTGCTCGCAGGGGCTGTGCCCCTGCGGATTCTCTGTTGTAACTATCTGCAATGCAATATACTAAATACACGGCAGCACAGCTACCGTGTGCACTTTACGAGGCAACTTAACTTTTTCAACAAGCCCCTTCGCGGGAATGACAGTGTCAGAGGAGTGCACCGCCTTTTGGGTGGCATTCTCATCATAATAGATTGCCTTCCGCAGGGGGTGACGGTTTGGCATGATCTTGTAGCTCATGCCCGCTCGGGGCATGAGTCTTTTCTGTTTTTTTCGGGAACAGAAATATGTATAAATACATATCTATAAACATGACAGAAACGATGATCGTTGTCAGTCTCACAAGACGCAGATCACTTTTTCTGGAAAGGGCGGATAAACAATGAATCTGAATAAACTTACACAAAGGTCAGCCGACGCGCTGAATTATGCTCAGCAACTGGCGGAAGCTGAATCTCATGCTCAGGTCATGCCGCTCCATCTGCTTGCGGCACTGCTCAAGCAGGATGGAGGTCTCGTCGGACAAATTATCAAAAAGATCGGCGCCGATGTCGATTCGCTTGCATCGAAGGTCGATGAGCAATTGAAACTCCTGCCCCGTCAAACCGGTGGCCAGATATACGTATCTCGTGAACTATCGAATCTCCTGTCAAAAGCTGAAGCTGAAGCCGAAAGATTGAAAGATGAGTATGTCTCGGTCGAACATATCCTTCTGGCGATGATCGAAACCAAAAGCAAAGCTCAGGAGCTTTTGTCTGAATTTGAAATCGATCATAACGCCGTGCTCGAAGCGCTGACTTCGATTCGAGGCAATACCAGAGTGACCGACAGCGACCCGGAATCGAAATACCAGGTGATCGAAAAATATTCCCGCGACCTGACGACTCTCGCGCGGGCAGGCAAGCTCGATCCGGTGATCGGACGCGAAGAGGAAATCAGGCGCGTGATGAAAATTCTCTCCCGCAGAACCAAGAACAACCCTGTTCTTATCGGCGAACCGGGAGTCGGCAAGACCGCAATCGTCGAAGGTCTGGCGCAGAAGATCGCAATCGATGAAGTCCCCGAAACTCTCAAGGGTCGAACTGTGATCGCTCTTGATCTCGGCTCATTGATTGCAGGCTCGAAATTCAGAGGAGAATTCGAGGAACGTCTCAAAGCGATTTTGAAAGAAGTCGAAGCCTCCAACGGCAATATCATTCTTTTTATCGATGAACTGCATACAATTGTCGGAGCGGGTGCTGTCAGCGGTGCGATGGATGCCTCCAACATGCTGAAACCGGCGCTGGCGAGGGGCGAACTCCGATGTGTCGGGGCGACCACGCTCGATGAATACCGCAAGAATATCGAAAAAGACGCCGCGCTCGAACGCCGGTTTGCGCCGGTCGTTGTCGAACCGCCATCAGTCGAGGATACGATTTCCATTCTGCGCGGTTTGCGCGAAAAATACGAGTTGCATCATGGCGTAAAAATAACTGACGAAGCTATGGTGACAGCCGCCAAACTTTCTGATAGATACATCTCTGACAGATTTCTGCCGGATAAAGCGATCGATTTGATCGACGAAGCCGCGGCGGAACTGCGCATATCCATTGATTCAATGCCGGATGAACTCGATGCCGCAGAAAAGAGAATCCGGCAACTTGAAATCGAAAAAGAAGGAATCAAGAGAGAAAAGGATGCGCAGGAGAGAATCAAACCGATTGAAGAAGAACTCAAAGAACTGTATGCCCTGCGCGATGATCTGAGCACACAGTGGAAAAAAGAAAAAGAAATCGTCGAGACGATCCGCAAGGTCAAAGCTGAGATTGAAAACCTGAAAATGAAAGCCGGCGAGGCGGAACGCCAGGCAAATTATGAAGAAGCCGCCAAAATAAAATATGGGGAACTTGTCGAAAGAGAAAAAGAACTGCAAATCCTGACACAGTCTCTGGCATCGGTGCAATCCAATCGCAAACTTCTGAGAGAAGAAGTCGAAGCCGATGATATTGCCGAAGTCGTCTCCAAATGGAGCGGAATCCCTGTTACCAAGTTGACCGAATCCGAGAGAGAAAGATTGCTTCATCTCGAGGAAAAGCTGCATGAAAGAGTAATTGGTCAGGATGAAGCAGTCACCGCTGTTTCCGATGCTGTTCGGCAATCACAGGCGGGATTATCCGATCCGAATCGTCCACTCGGATCATTTATATTCCTTGGTCCGACAGGCGTCGGCAAGACTGAACTTGCGCGCGCGCTTGCGGAGTTCCTGTATGGCACCGAAGATGCCATCGTCAGGATCGACATGTCGGAGTACATGGAGAAATACTCTGTGTCGCGCCTGATCGGCGCGCCTCCCGGTTATGTCGGTTACGAAGAAGGGGGACAGTTGACAGAAGCAGTCAGGCGTCGTCCGTATGCTGTGATCCTGCTCGATGAAATAGAGAAAGCTCACCCTGAAGTATTCAATGTTCTGCTTCAGGTTCTCGATGATGGTCGTCTGACGGATAATCAGGGACGCACAGTCAATTTCAAGAATGCTATTCTTATAATGACCTCCAATCTCGGCGCTGAATATATCAGGTCGGAATCATCGCGAATCAATGATTCAAACCGGGATGAAATCTATCAGCAGATGAAGAACGAAGTCTTGTCGATTCTTCAAAAGAGTCTTCTTCCGGAGTTTCTCAATCGAATTGATGAAATTATCGTCTTTGCCGCACTGACTCGCAAGGAAATAGAACAGATCGTCCTGTTGCAGTTTGACAGGCTCAGGAAGCTTCTCGAAGAGAAAGGAATTGCTGCAACACTGACTGATGCTGCAGTCGAGCATCTTGCCACAGCGGGGTATGATCCATCGTATGGTGCTCGCCCGATCAAGCGTCTTATCACCAAAGAGCTGAGTCAGAAGATCGCGAAAAAGATTCTCGCAGGCGAAATCGCACCAAATGATAACATCAAGATAGATTTCGCCAATGGCAAGATCGAGATTGAGAAGGCAGAAAAAACACTTCAAGAATAGGATTATTATTGTGCCGGGTGCCCCACCCTCTGGGTGGGTTTCTCGTTATGAAACATAAATATGAGACCCCACCTAAAAGGTGGGGCACCAGCAGGAGTCGGGGACTCCGGCGCTACTTCATGGCGCTATACAGGATATAACGGGATGCCGTCAGGGAAGGATTCCTGAGGGCGCACGAGAACAGACATTCCAGTAAAGGCATAATGTTTGTCATGTCGGGCTTGGTCCGGCATCCATCTTTGTAGCTCATGTCAACTTGGGGCATGAGTCCTTTCCAGCCGGTAGCCCACCCCAGAGTGGAACGGCAGGTGTGACTTAATTCCGCAGGTCGAAAGTCGTGGCTCGTCAGTCGATTGCTTCGACCTGCCAGTTCTCATTAACCCATAAGCCGGTAGTCTTAACCGGCAGATTCCAACTTTTAATCAGATCGATTGACTTGTGAACCTGTCTGAGATGCTCTTCTTTGTCGACAGGATTTCCGGCGCAGTCGTGATGAGCGACAACTGCAACTATATCCGAACCGTGTTTTTCAACTGAAATCATTACACGCTTCCTGATCGATTGCACCGTTTTCAGGTCATTCTCCGCGAGTATCTTGTCGGGTCCCGGCTCGGTGATCGTATCGATATAGTCGAGATTGTATTTTTTTCTCATCCATTCGTTTACCGGGAGCTGTGTCCGTCCATCCATACAGTTAATCACAGTACCAAACTTGTCTCCTGACATTTTGTCAATCCTCCCTGTAATTATTCAATATTTGAACTGCTTTACTGTCATTCTGCATTTTCTATACAGGATTCTTCGCGCTTCATGCGTGTCGAAAGCGCAGGGCTTTCGACATGCGGGACTAAATTCAGACAGAACCCCAACCCTGTCACTCCCGCGAAGGAGCATGTTGAAAAACTCAATTCAAGTGCTCGCTGGGGCTGTGCCCCTGTGGATTCTGTGTTGTAACTGTCTGCAATGCAATATGCCGAACACACAGCCTCACAGCTACTGTGCGCACTTTTGCACTCATTATCAGGTTTTTCAACAAGCCCGAAGGCGAGAGTCCATCTTAACCACAACATATTCAATGGATTCCCGCTTTCGCGGGAATGACACAGTTTTTTCAGCAAATATTTTATTCGCATTTACATCTTTCAGGACAATTTCTCCACATCTGCCAGCCACAGTATGTAAACTACTTGCTCATCCTGTTGATTTCCTTGTATCTGAAACAACTCATGACATGATCGTTGACCATACCCGCCGCCTGCATAAACGCATAGCAGATTGTCGAGCCGACGAATTTGAACCCGCGTTTCTTCAGGTCTTCACTCATAGCATCCGACTCATCGGTTTTGGCGGGCAACTCGGATATCGTTTTCCATTTGTTGATCCTGGGTTTGCCGCAGGTGAAACTCCAGATGTATTTGTCGAATGATACGAACTCCCGCCGTATTTCGATGAAAGCCTTTGCGTTTGTGACAGTGGCGTTGATTTTGAGTTTATTCCTGATAATTCCTGCGTCGTTTTTCAGCTTCTCGATTTTCTTTTCTGTGTATCGTGCGATCTTCTCGAAATCGAAATTGTCGAATGCCTTTCGCAAATTATCGCGTTTCCTCAGGACAATTGCCCATGACAATCCCGCCTGAAACGCATCGAGCACCATGAACTCGAACAGCTTCCGGTCATCATGCACCGGCACACCCCATTCTTTGTCGTGATACTCGATCATCAACGGATCATCAGCAGGCCAATCGCAGCGTTTCATTGTTTTCATCTCACTATCCTTTTTTCACTCCATACCATATTTGTCTCGGAACTTTGGGAGTGAACGGGCTGCCATCGTAATCGCCGAGAATGCCGAGAGTTGTCAGCCCGGCTTCGCGTACAAGGCTGCCGAATCGTTCCGGTGTATAGAGTCGCACATGTTCTTCGTATGATCTGTGACCGAGCGGGTCGTCAATATCAATCGTTTTGACAACATGATCTCCGTTGATACTTCGTTTCTCGATCACATGCGCAGTACCGTTGGGAGCATTTATTTCCCGTTTTGACTCAGGGACAAGATTTGCTTTGAGATAAACAGGATTCGGAATATCGATCCACCACCACCCGCACTGCCTGAGTACGCGAGTAAGCTCAGTCAGCACAATAAGGTCTTCAGTCTCGGTCGGGAAATAACCGAATGATGTAAACCACATAGTAGCACCGTCGAATTGGTCAGTGAACGGAAGACTGCGCATATCGGAACGAATCAATATCGCGTTTTGTCCAGCTTCATCGAAACGCTTTCGGGCTTTATCAAGTAGAATTTCTGACAGATCAACACCTGTGACCTGTGCTCCGATCTCGGTAAACGCCAGCATGTGCCTTCCTGCGCCACACGCTATGTCAAGAATCCGATTCCCTGTCGCGAATGGAAGATGCTTCGCGGCAACTTCGACTTCGGATCGTGCCTTCTCTTCTGATCGATGAGAATAGAGCCAGATGTAGTCATCGGCGAAAGCCCTGCGGTACCAGTCAGCGGGTTCTGATTTCATAAGGCAGATTATAGTCACAGGAAGCAGAAGCGGCAAGCGTAATCAATCTAAGCAGCGCTCGTGCTGAACCAGTTCTGAGTCCGCAGGCAGATTTTGACAAGCATCAGCATCACCGGAACCTCGATCAGCACACCTACAACCGTAGCAAGCGCTGCCCCCGATGACAACCCGAACAGCATGACCGATGTCGCGATGGCTACCTCGAAATGGTTCGATGCCCCGATCATTGCCGACGGCGCAGCATCACGGTAACTCAATTTCAGGACTTTCGCGGCACCATAAGTTATCCAGAATATCAGGTTTGTCTGGATAAATAGCGGGATCGCAATCCACAGGATAGTGAGTGGGTTCTTTGTAATTATGTCACCCTTAAATGAAAATAACAGTACCAGTGTGGCGAGAAGCGCAATGATTGTCACGGGAGTTAATATCGGAA
>JAJRZO010000096.1 GCA_024275215.1 Candidatus Zixiibacteriota bacterium
AGTATGCAACCGCGAAGCGGAGATGACATGACTTCATTCGCATCGGTCGCCGTTGCGCTACCACCCGATGCGGTTCACAATGCACTGCAACTGCGGCTTTCGTGCAAAGGCTCAGGCGAAGGCCTGGATAACTGGTACATTGATGACATCAGCCTTGATTATGTGCCATCCATCAGTATCTCTCCCTTGTCATTCAGTTTTAATCTCGATGTGGATGATTCTGCTAACGCGCAGTTGATTGTCAATAATGCCGGACCGGGTACGCTGACTTATTTGGTTGATGTGCTGCCTGTTCTGAACAAGAGTTCTGTTTTCTCAAACCTGCTTGCATCGGGAAGTGTCGAACCTGCCCGGCAGGAATACCCGGAAGGGTATTTCGGGTCACAGAACTACGAAAAAGGTATCGACAATGCCCCAACGGGCACGGATGTGCTGTTCAATGCCGGAGGTCCGGATGTTTATGGTTATTACTGGATCGACTCGGACGAACCAAGCGGACCATCGTTCAACTGGATTGATATTCAGTCAACCGGCACTCAGGTCGCCGGACTTGACGATGATAATTTCGTCGGTCCGTTCGATATCGGATTTGAATTCTTATACTATGGTCAGAGTTACACCCAGTTCTATATTTCATCGAATGGCTTTATCGGATTCGGTCCTGCTGACGGATATAACGCAGCGTCAAATTCTGTGTTGCCCCTCAGTGGCACACCGAACAACATTCTGGCGTGGTGCTGGGATGATCTTAATCCGCTCGATACCGACAACCCGAATGCCAAAGTCTATTACGGATCATCAGGATCGAATCTCGTGATTCAATTTGTTGACTATCCCGAATTCAATGCCGGAGTCGGTGATGTTATAAACGCCGAAATCATTCTCGCACCGAATGGTGTTATTACATATCAGTATCTGACAATCAATCCGGGCTTCGATATTCTTAGCGCGACGGTCGGTATCGAAAACGCCGATGGGACAGACGGCCTGACTGTTGTCTACAATGCGAATTATCTGCACGATGCTTTGGCTGTCAGATTCTATGCACCTCCTCGCTGGCTTACACTCGATCAGACAAGTGGAAGCATCCCACCGGATGGTGCTGATACGATAGCTGTCACAGCAAATTCAGCGGGTCTCGACGAAGGATTCTACGAGTCGATCATCAGGATTATCTCCAACGATCCGGATTCGACAGATGCGGAAATAGCTATTCCGGCTGACCTGACTGTCACCAGCGGTCCAACCTATGTGTGTGGCGATGCCGACGGCAATCTGGAGGTTGACATTGATGATGTTGTCTATGTCATCCAATATATCTTTTCAGGAGGTCCTGCGCCAGATCCGATTGAATCTGGTGATGTCGATTGCAGCGGTATAGTCGATATAGATGATGCCGTCTACCTGATTACCTATATATTCGAATCAGGTGCGGAACCATGCGCGGAATGCCCATAACCCGATTTGTTTTTTGAAAAATCAGACCCCGCAGCCTGAAAACTGCGGGGTCTTTTATAGACCTAAATTTACTTACTTATCTTGGTTCAGGCGGTGGCGGCAATGGAGGAAGAGTCTTCGGATCAGCCTTGATCTTTTCCATGATGTAGTCAATCGCAGCGTCGAGTTGGTCGTCATACCCGGCTGCCAGGCGATCGGGATTGTTGTCAACTTCGATATCCGGTACAACCCCAACATTTTCCATTATCCATTTACCGTTAAGGCCATAGATTCCCCACTCAGGAACTGTGAAATATCAGCCATCTGTCAAAGGCGTGAATCCGCGTATGCCGATTACGCCACCCCACGATCTCTTTCCGATCAATGGTCCAAGACCATACTCGCGGAAGAAATACGAGAAATAGTCGCCATCGGAACAGGAAAACTGGTTGAGTAATGCTACCATGTGCGCGTTTATCCCCGAGCCGGGCATTGGTCCCGGTGCGGTGTTACGACCCATGCCCATCGCCTTGACAACACGACGAAGCCGTTCGAGGATCAGACTCGATACGAACCCGCCGCCGTTGTACCTGACATCGATTATCAGTCCGGGTTTCCTGATCTGATGATAAAACATCTTCGCAAAGCGTACGAGACCAAATCCATCCATATCGGGAATATGAATGTATCCGATTTTGCCGCCTGAGACCGAATCGACATACTCCCGCCTGCGTTCCACGATATCGTAATAGCGGAGGGATTCCTCTGATGAAATCGGTTTGACTGTGACATCATGAGCACCTTGAAAGTCAGGTTTGCTGTTGACAGTAAGATTGACAGTCTTACCGACTGTGTTAAGTGTGAGCGAATAGGGGTTGACATCCGCAGAGACTTCTTTTCCATCGATAGCGAGAAGATAATCGCCTTCTTTGACCTC
>JAJRZO010000097.1 GCA_024275215.1 Candidatus Zixiibacteriota bacterium
AAAAAGACTCTTCATCACAGACAGTGTTGAAAATCAGCCGGTCGAATTCTCTGATAAAATAGAAATTGTCACGGTATCACATTTGTTTGCGCAGGCAATCAAAAGTGTCCACTACCGCGAAAGCATCAGCGCAATGTTCGAAGAGTAGCGCAGGTGTCTCCATCATCTGCCACAAAGATTGTCAGGAGTCCCCGTAGGTCAAACTCACTTGGAGTTTGACATTTCGTTCAAGTGCTCGCAGGGGCTGTGCCCCTGCAGATACTGTGTTGTAACTGTCTGCAATGCAATATGCTGAACACACAGCAGCACAACCACTGTGTGCACTTTTATTCTGTTTGTCAGTTTTTTCAATAAGCCCCTTGGGATAGGATTTTAATTGGCAACAGTGGGTCACTCCTGCGCTACTCTATTTCTTCCTCGAATATTTGCCCATCAAAACACCGGAATCAATTATATGTCCTTTCATTGCATCCTCGACGGCAGCTTTGTCCACCTTGCCGGACAAATCGAGCAATGTATCGAGAGCATACAGCTTAAAGAAATACCGATGCGTTCCGCTCGGCGGGCATGGCCCACCATATCCATATCTACCGAAGTCGGTGACGCCATGAATCGCGCCAGTTTCCAGCGTGTCATCCGACGGCACGCTCTCCGGCAGTCCTGTCGTTTCAGGCGGAATGTTGTACAACACCCAGTGCACCCATGTTTCCCCCGGCGCATCGGGATCATCACAGATCAACACCAGTGATTTCGCGCTGTCGGGAATACCTTTCCAGTTGAGCGCGGGTGAGACATTCTCGCCATCGCATGTATATTTCTTCGGTATCATTCCGCCCTCATCGAAAGCGGGACTTGTAATCTTGATGGTCATCGTACTATCTCCTGCAATCTTATGAACAGTATCCTGTTTCGCATCCTGCTTTTGACCGCATGCGAATGCGAACAGTATCAATATCAGCAACGAACTGAGTGATATGTATTTCATGCTGCCTTCCTCTGATTTTGTATCATACAATGATATAATCAACGAGCGCAGTTCAGTCAATACAGCAACTGGAAAACGCTGTGTCATTATTTCAAAACAGCGGGATACTTCTTGCCAATAATTTTCATTGAGATATATTGAAAATGATACTGTCGACCTGAATACTTCTGTATATCAGATCAACGAAAATACAGCTCAGCTTTTTCAATATGGTGAACCAATGAAAAGATTCTATTTGATCCTGTTAGCAGCCATCGTGGCTGTATTCATTCATGGAAGTCTCTCATTCGCTGAAAACGGTGAAGATTATCTTCCTATTGGATTTACTGAAGAGGAATTGACCAGGCTTGATGAAATCGGCATAAATCATGTCGTCACAGCCCCGCCGACCGGAAAATTACGCAACTGCGCTGAATGGGAACCATCGGAGGGAGTAATTATCAGGTGGCCACTCGGGATTTCCATCTCTCTCGTCGCTGAGCTTTCCAGAACTGCCGTAGTCTGGACTATTTGTTCAAGCGATTATTACAAAAATCAGGCGATCAGTAGTTATCAATCAGGCGGCGTCAACATGGACAGTACCGAGTTTATCATAGCCGCAACCAATACTTTCTGGACACGCGACTACGGTCCCTGGTTTATCTTCCGCGACCAGACTATGGAGATAGTCGATCCTGTCTATAACAGGCCAAGACCGCAGGACGATGTCATTCCTCAGACAATCGGCACCCTGTGGGGAATGGCAGTTTATGGCATGGACCTGACTATTCCCGGCGGCAACCACATGTCAGATGGCCTTGGCATGTCGATGTCGACAGAACTTGTCCTGGAAGAGAACCCGGGCAAAACGGCTGACGAAATTGACTCGATAATTCTCGCCTATCTCGGCAACGATTATACAGTGCTCGATTACATAGAGTCCGGGGGAATTCACCATATTGATTGCTGGGCAAAATTCTTAAATCCGACAACCATACTTGTCAAATCGGTGCCCGTCGGTGATCCGAGCTATACTCTTCTCAATGCACGCGCAAACTGGCTCTCGACCCAGATAAGTCCCTGGGGAGAGCCATACACGATTGTCAGAATCTATTGCCCAAGCGGTACGGCATACACTAACTCGCTGATCCTGAACAACAAGGTTTTCGTTCCGATTTTCGGTTCATCCTGGGATGACGACGCTATCCAGACATATGAGGACGCCATGCCCGGATACGAAGTCTACGGTTTCACAGGTTCATTCTATGACAATGATGCGATCCACTGCCGCACAATGGGAGTTCCGGACAGAGAAATGCTGTTTGTCGATCACAGGCCACTTCATGACACCGGCGACACGGAAAATGACAGGCTCGTCTCCGTTCATATTGAGGCATGCTCAGGAGCTGCTCTCATACCGGATTCGTTGAAAGTATATTATTCCGTCAATAGTGGTGCGTTTGTCTCGACTCCGCTGTATTCAACAGCGGTACCGGATTCGTTCTACGGATATTTACCGGCACAGGGCCCCGGAGCGGAAGTCAGGTATTTCGTCAGAGCAGCAGACCTTTCCGGCAGAGTCGAAGATCATCCTTTCATCGGCGGACCGTGGGCGCATATCTATCATATCACCGCAGCGAATCAGCCGCCTGTTCTTGCTGAAATCGGGGCGCAGGAAGTTGACGAAGGAGCGAATCTCTATTTCATCATCTCCGCAACCGACCCCGATTCAACAATACCTACACTTCTCGCCGAGGATATTCCCGTTAATGCGACTTTCATCAATAACGGCGATGGCACAGGGACATTCGATTTCACGCCTGATAATTCGCAATCGGGCGAATACTATGTGCGATTCATCGCAACTGATGGCAGTCTTGCCGACACCGAGTTAGTGACAATCACAGTAAATGACATTAACCAACCGCCGACAATAATCGATCCCGACACATTGCTTTGCAGGACAGAGGAGTATTTCTCATACTATCCTGAGATCATCGACCCGGATGACACAACACATCAGGTGACATACAGCATGTATCCCGGATGGATGACAGTCATCAATGACTCGCTGACAGGTACGCCGACCGTGCCCGAACTCGTAACATTCAGAGTGCGTGTCAGCGATGGCGTCAACTATGACAGTCTCGATATACTCTTAATAGCTTATCTCTGCGGTGACGCAGATTCATCCGACAATGTTGATATCGATGATGTCGTTTCATTGATCGAGTACATTTTCTCGTCAGGCGATGAACCATTCCCGATTGAATCAGGTGATGTCAACTGCGCCGATGGCATCGATATCGATGATGTCGTTTATTTGATAACATACATTTTCACCAGCGGTCCGTGGCCCTGCGCGGATTGCCAGTAGAGAAGATTCGCAGTGCTAAAATTAGGTCGTGTTCCGACCTGATGCAATCAGGTGAGAAACGCGACACTATTATCTCGTAGCGCAGGCTGTCGGGTTTATGCGCTGTCAGGAAAATCCTTTCCTGATGGCACGAAAGTTCCGCAATGCTAAAGTTAGAACTGTTGTGGCAGATCTTGTAAATCCGCATAGCGGGTGTATGTGAGGTTGTCTCAAAAGCTTTGATTTACACAAGTGGAGTTCTGGCTTTGTCGCCCCCGCGAAGGCGGGGGTCCATTTAACATCAACGCATTCAATGGATTCCCGCCTGCGC
>JAJRZO010000098.1 GCA_024275215.1 Candidatus Zixiibacteriota bacterium
AAACCTGCTGACAGTTGACAACCCGCCTGATGCGCTCAAATGGATATTCGAGCCGCTCTCGCTCGGTACTAAATTTCTGGGAGCGATACTCGGCTCAATGATCAGTTTTCATCTCGAATTCTTCGCAGTGGTTAACTTAGTCTATGTGTTGATTGCGTCTGTGTTGCTTCATCAGGGATACAGAGCGGTAACCGATAAACGTCTCAAGACTCAGACATCAATCGTCATCTGGGGTATCAGGACTGCAGTCGGACTCTACATCGTAGCTTTTATCCTGCCTGCGCTCGGAGTTTTCGATTTCGGGGAAAATTTCCAGAAAACCGTCTCGATGATCTCACTCCTGACGGGAGCCGGCTCTATCGTCTATTCGATAATCCGCTACCAGTTTCTCGACATCAGGCTTATTGTCAGGCAATCTCTCGTTTACACTGTAACATCGGGTGTGCTTGTCGGGCTGTATATGCTCGTCATCAGCCAGTTGGGCAAAATCACGAGAAGCATACTCGGCAGAGACGCACCTCTTATCGATGTGGCGTTTATCATCATCGCACTGATATTTTTCCAGCCTGTAATGAACTGGTTCGATAATCTTATCAAGCGATTCTTTATCCGCGACAAAGCCGATTTCAGGAACATCACGAGGGAGATTTCGACACACCTGACATCCGTGTTCGAGCTTGACCTGCTCAAATCCAATGTCACTCGAATCCTGAAGAACCAGATGCTTGTCGAGGATGTCTGGTTCTGCCTGAGAGACACATCAACCGGACACTTCTCATTTGCTGCAAGTGACGCCTCACAGGATCAGTTACTGAAATTCAGCCCTCAGGACAAACTTCTAGAACATCTGCAACAACATCAAAAACCTGTGCCGGTCGAAGATATCGGTGATGATGTTCCACAGGATTCAGAGTGCTGGAAACATATCAGGAATTCACGGTGCAGGCTGATTATCCCACTGCATGATCAGAAAGGGATACTCGGATTTGTGGGACTTGCTCCGAAGGTTTCCGGCTTCAGCTACAACTACGAAGATATGACTACACTCAGTATACTGGGCAACCAGTTGACAACCGCACTGACTAATGTCTGGTTGTATCAGGAATCGCTGGAAAAGCAGCGTCTCGAAAAGGAAATGACTCTCGCAAGACAAATCCAGAACGATCTTCTTCCTAAAACACTTCCTCACAGCGAACGATTCGAGTTTGCAGCATTTACGGAGCCTGCAAGACAGGTCGGCGGAGATTATTTTGACTTCCTGAACACCGCACGCAATACGATAGGTTTCGTCGTTGCAGATGCTTCAGGCAAGGGAATGCCCGCAGCGCTGATGATTTCGCAACTTCAGGCAACACTCAGGTCGGAGGTGCGACACGAGCGTTCGCTCTCAGAAATCATATCAAATGCCAATTATCTGATCTCGACATCATCATCCCCTGAGAAGTTTGTCACATTATTTTATGCCGAACTCGATAGCAGTTCGCTTACACTGAATTACTGCAATGCCGGCCACAACTATCCGTTTGTCGTTCACAAGGATGGCCGGATAGAATACCTTGAAACGGGCGGACTTCTGATAGGCGCATTCGATAATGCCAGGTATGACTACGACACATTCCAGTTATCGCCCGGTGATCTGGTCTTTTTCTACACTGATGGTCTCAATGAGGCGCATGACAGGAAAGATGAGGAGTTTGGAGAGAAGCGGCTCGTTGAATTCGTGAGGAAAAGCAAATCTCTTTCCCCCCGACAACTCACAGAATCAGTTATTTCCGAAGTGCGAAGATTCTCTGAAGGTCGTTTGGCTGAAGACGATATGACTGTGGTAGTTCTCAAAATCTACGACCAGTAGCTGACAGATTTCCGGCTGATGAGAAAAAAACATAACTCGATTTTCCTTGAAGAATCGCGGGTATTTCCAATCCGTTAGAAAGTGGCTCCATTCAGTCCGCATTTTTCACTTGACTTGAGTCCATGTTCGCAGTATGAATCACTAAAATTATCTGGATTGTTGCTCTCAATACCGGAGAAGAATAGCAGGACTTAATTTGAAACAGAAAACAGATAATTTAATTTCTGGTTCAGCTCCTGCGAGGATTGCTTAAGTAGATGGCGCAGGTATTCCCCAAATGGACAAATAAAATTCCGCTTGCTATCGTGGTTGGTACACCTATCGTGGCAATAGTGGTCATCCTGCTTGTCTGGTACTATTTCTCACCGAAATACACAGATGTCAGTTATCGGCCAATCCAGCCGGTTGAATACAGCCACAAAGTCCATGCCGGTGACCTGAAGACCGATTGCCGCTATTGCCACAGTGCCGTCGAGATTTCTCCTGTGGCGAATGTTCCACCGACTCAGACCTGTATGAATTGTCACAAGCTGATTACACCTAATACTGAGAAGATGCAACCTGTACTCGAAAGTTTTATTTCCGGCAAACCAATCGAATGGGTAAGGGTACACAATCTTCCCGATTATGTGTATTTCGACCACAGCGCCCACCTGCGTGTCGGTGTCGGATGTGCAAGTTGTCATGGCAATATTGCGAGCATGGAAGTTGTCCGACAGGCAAAGCCGCTCTCGATGGGATGGTGTCTCGATTGTCATCGTGATCCCGACATGTACTTAAGACCACATAGTGAAATCACGAAAATGACATGGAAACCACCGCATGACCAGTTGGAGTTTGCCGAGAAAGCAAAACGTGAACTCAATATAGCGCCGCCGGTCGATTGCTCAGGATGTCACAGATGACAGACGGTATGTACAAAAATATAGCCGGAAAGAATTACTGGCGAAGCCTTGACCAGATCGCGGAAACTCCCGAATTCCGCAAGTTCGTCGAGAATGAATTCCCGGAGGCTGTCGATGAGACTGCAGATGGTCTGTCGCGACGCAGGTTTATGACGCTGATGGGTGCTTCACTCGCGCTCGCAGGACTTGCGGGATGCAGGCGCCCGGTCGAGAAAATCCTGCCTTATGTATCTCAGCCGGAAGAGATCATTCCGGGTATTCCATTGACCTATGCTACCACAATGCCGTTCGGGACAAACGCTTATGGACTGCTTGTCACGAGTCATGAGGGCAGGCCGACAGGTATTCATGGCAACCCGTTACATCCGACGACTCCTGGATCATCCAATTCGCTGATGCACGCTGAAATTCTCAGCCTTTATGATCCTGACAGATCGAGAACTGTTCTGAGCGACGGCAGGAAAAAGTCATGGGATGACTTCGTTGCTTACTGGAAATCCCTTAGGGATGAACTCGTAAAGAAAAACGGTCGCGGGCTTGCAGTGCTCTCCAGAGCGTTTTCATCACCGACACTTAACAGGCTGAAGAACAGATTCTCAACTGAATTTCCTGAAGCTAAATGGGCAGTATATGAACCGGTCAGCGATGAGAACACTCTCGATGGTACCATGGCTGCGACCGGTAAAAAACTTCAACCGGTCTATGATTTCTCGAAAGCAAGAGTAATACTCTCGCTCGATTCCGATTTCCTGATGACTGAAACTGACAATCTCAGGAATGCAAGAGGATTTGCCGTTGGCAGGCATGTCGAGTCGCCATCTGATTCGATGAACAGACTGTATGCGATTGAAGCATCATATTCGCTTACAGGAACGATGGCCGATCACAGGCTGCCGGTGCAATGTTCCCGTATCGGTCAGTTTACTATCGCTCTCGCGTCAGAAATGAAATCCCAGGGGATCGAATTGCCCGTTACGACAATCAATTCGTCTCATTTGTTCGACAAAGCATGGATCAAAACTGTCGCTCACGATCTGATCACCAATGCGGGAAAATCGCTCCTGATTGCGGGACGACGACAGCCCGCAGCCGTACATGCCCTGACTGTCGCGATCAATGAA
>JAJRZO010000099.1 GCA_024275215.1 Candidatus Zixiibacteriota bacterium
AAGGGCGTTCGTTTTGTGTGTGATGGAAGATATGGCAATTACCTGCGGATGAACCTCGCGCCGGGTCAGACAGCATGGCTGCCTGATTCATCGGTTGTATATCTGCCACAGGGAACACCTGTTCCGCACAGTAATGTCAGGACAATACGCGCGACAGAAGATGACAAGCATATTCGTATCGAAGTGTTTCTTAGTGAGAAACTCCCGTTCCAGGTTGACATGATTCCGGAAGAAAACAAAGCGGTACTACGGATTTTCTATTGCAGTTCGGATACCGACTGGATCAAACGACTTGGAATACGCAAGTATATCCGGAGGATCGACTGGAGTCAGGAGCAGGATGGCGTATACAAAGTTGACATTGATCTGAATGAATTCGCTGTCTGGGGGTGGGATGCTTATTATAACGGTAATACTTTGACTTTTGACATCAAGCCTGCGCCTGAAAACCTTAGATCATACAGAAACCTTCGCATCATGATCGATCCCGGGCATTCTGCCGACCCCGGAGCCATCGGTCCAACCGGTTTGACTGAAGCTGAAGCTAATTTGATGATCGCTGATAAACTTGCTGCCCATCTTCGCAGAAAGGGTGCGACAGTTTTTATGACAAGGGTCGATGACTCTGATGTAAAGCTGTATGACCGCCCTCGTCTCGCGAAAGAGAAGAACTGCGACATATTTATTTCCGTGCACAATAACTCTGTTCCGAATGGCGTGAATCCACTCGAGTTCAACGGCGTCTCGACATATTACTATCATGCTCATTCGATGTCTCTTGCCGAGCATATTCAGGCTCGCGCTGTCGAAACGCTTGGTTTGCAAGATTACGGTCTCTATCATGCCAACTTCGCAGTGATAAGACCGCCGCAATATCTTGCGATTCTGGTCGAATGTACATTTATCATTCTGCCGGAACAGGAGGCGGCTCTGCGGACAGAATCATTCCAGGAAAAATGCGCCAACGCTATCGCATCGGGTCTCGATGATTATCTGAAATCAATCAACGAAAAGTAATTATATACTTTTATAGCCCCATCATTTGGGGCATGAGTCAGTGTCATGACAATCAGGACTTGAGCGCGCCTGCGGTAATTCCTGATACGATTTGCCTCTGAAATGCGAGATAGACTGCGATAACGGGAACCGCAGATATAGTCGATGCGGCGAATAGTTGTGGCCAGTCGATTTGCTGATAACCCTGTAGCATTGCGAGCATCACAGGCAATGTCCGCATTGTATCCGATGATGTCAGGATAAACGGCAACAGGAACGAGTTCCAGTTTGTCATAAATACCTGAACCGCAAGTACCGCAAGGACAGGCTTACACATCGGCGCAACGAGAGACAGAAGAATCCGAAACTCATTCGCGCCGTCGATCCGTGCAGCTTCCTCGAGATCGGGCGGCAATTCGCGGATATACTGTGCTACAAGAAGCACTCCGAGCGGGTTTACGAGAAACGGCAGAATCAATGCGCCATAAGTATCGTATAGTCCTGTTGCATTGATCAGGAGGAACAGCGGTATCATCACGATGTGTACCGGTATCATCAGGACAGCGATCACAGATATGAAAAGCATTCGCTTTCCGATGAATCGAAACCGTGCGAGGGCGTAACCGACCATCAGGCAGAAGATCAGATTTCCGGCTGTCACAACTGATCCGACAACGACAGAATTCAGAATTGATCTCGTGAAGTTTCTGACTTTGAGTATTGATGCCAAATTATCGAATGTGAACCTGAATCCTGTGATATTTCCGGTCAGCGAAGTCGCTGTGAAATCCCTGGAAAATGCGCCAAGCAGCATCCACCATAATGGCAGTAACATTCCGACGAGGATGAAAAGCATCAG
>JAJRZO010000100.1 GCA_024275215.1 Candidatus Zixiibacteriota bacterium
ACGAAGACAGAGAGGGTTTGATGAAGTTTTTAAGGGAGCTGACTATAATAGCGCGATGCTGGATCTTCGACGTGAAGACGAGAAAGCTCATGCCGCCGAGATTGACAGCCTTATCAAACTGAGAGATGAAGCATATGCTCAGGTCATTGAGGACTTTACCGTTGTCACGAAAAATGACCCGTCAGATTTCGACGCATGGTATTATCTTGGTCTGAGTTATCGGCTGCTCGAAAATGACAAGGAAGCGATCAACGCATTCGAGCATGCTGTCGAGCTTAAGCCAGAGGACGCTGATATCTGGGAGCAGCTTGCGGTCTTGTATCTCGAAACCGGGGACAAACAGAAATCTGACGAAGCTTTGAAGAAAGCTAACGACTTGAAAGCGAGCAGTGAGTAAGTAATTCCAGCAGGTCAGGCAGCCTGTCCGCTTGATCTGAAAGAGCTTATTCATATATATTCTCAGGGCGGTGGAATTCCATCGCCCTTTTCCATATATTCGCTTCATGATCGCAGAACTCTTTTTTACCAGCGGCCCGCCACATACGCTTTCCTATCGAATCGAACAGGAAGATTCCCGCGCGATAGGGGTCGGGTGCAGGGTGATTGCTCCACTGCGTGGGAAACTGCTCGTTGGGGTTGTGTGGGCGCTGCGTGATGATCCTGAGACCGAGAGCGGTCTCAAGGCAATCAAAGAAGTCCTCGACTATCGTCCGTTTCTATCCTCCGAACAGATTGAATTCGCTGAGTGGATGTCGAAATACTACTACGCGCCAATACCGTCGGTGCTGAGACTGTTTCTTCCCGGATATCACACCACACCAGACAGGATGACTGTTGTGAGGTCGGAAATGGATGCGGGTGGTATCGACCAGACTGATCGGGAATATCTTGAGGAGTTGTCAACAACCCGACCGACAAAAGTTAAAACTCTCAGATCGAAACTCGGATCGTCATCGGACTTCTACAGGCGGCTTGATATGCTCGAATATAAAGGGCTGATTCATATTGGCGCATCATCGAGGATGAAAAGTGCAAGTGCATCTGTCAAGGCGAGGCTGATAGCGGTTCCGGATAGGATTACCTCCCTTGGATGGAAGCAAAAACGGATTGTGTCACTGCTCCAGGCATCGCCGCAGGGTATCAAACTTCAGGCATTGTCGAAGCGAGTGAGAGGAGTCGGACAATCGTTGCAGAGGCTTGTTGAAAGGAACATAATCGAGCTGATTTCTCTTGATGCTTCCGCCTCGCATTCTCCACAGGAATTGATCCTCAACCGCGAACAGATGGATGCTGCCGAAGCGGTGAGACCTTATGTTGCAAACAGCGAATTCGATGTGTTTTTATTGCATGGAGTAACCGGAAGCGGGAAAACCGAGGTCTATGTCAGACTGATCTGGGATGCTATCGAAAAGGGAAAATCCGCTCTCTTGCTGCAACCGGAGATTGCGCTTTCCGAGCAAATATATTCAAAATTGCGAGAGCGATTCGGGGAACGAGTCTGCCGTTTACATTCCGGTCTCACCGATGCTGAGCGTTTCAGGACGTTCAGGAAAATCAGGCTCGGTCAGATACGGGTGGTGATCGGCCCGAGGTCGGCGATGTTTTCGCCGTTGCGAGACATCGGAATTGTGATTGTTGACGAGGAGCACGATCATTCATACAAACAGTCAGGTTCCGCGCCATACTATCAGGGGAGAGATGCTGCAGTGATGCTTGCGAGAATCTGCGGATGTCCTGTTTTGCTCGGTTCGGCTACGCCATCGGCTGAAAGCTGGGGGAATGCCCGTAATGGGAAATACAAGCTTCTGACTGTTGCGGCTCGTTGGGATGACAAGGAACTTCCCGAAATCAGGCTGATCGGCCATCAGACTGAGAGACCGAGTGATTCGCCGCTTTCATGGTATCTTGCTGAGCGTATTACGGATTGTCTCGACAACGGTGCTCAGGTTGTATTGTTCCTGAACCGTCGCGGTTTCTCACCGACAGTGAAATGCAAGAATTGCAGGCATACTTTTCATTGTCCGAACTGCGACATCGGTCTGGTGTTTCACAAGGGTAGAAATCAAGTGCTGTGTCATCTTTGTGGATATTCCGCTTCCGTACCAAAAGTCTGTCCCGAATGCGGCGGTGTGAGTATTGGCTATTATGGCGCTGGAACACAGAAGATCGAGGAATTCCTGAAAAAGGCATACCCTGACGCAAAACTTGGCAGACTCGATCAGGATGTCGCTGCCAGTGTGAAAGCGGCGGCTGATGTTCTCAACAATTTCAGGAAAGGCAAGACAGATATTCTTATCGGTACTCAGATGGTTGCGAAAGGATTCAATTTCCCCAATGTCAAACTCGTCGGAATTCTCTCTGCTGATTCATCGCTGAGCATCCCTGATTTCAGGGCTGCCGAGAGGACTCATGCCCTGATCTATCAGGCGGCAGGCAGGGCGGGGCGCGGTAAGTTCAAAGGTGAAGTTGTAGTGCAGGTAGAGTGCGAGGATGCACCTTTGTTCATTGAGGAAGGAGAAATCGGGTTCGCATCGTTTCTCGACAAAGAACTAACCAGACGCGAACAACTCGGATATCCTCCGTTCAAACATTTGATCCTGCTAAGGCTCAGGTCCGGTTCGGCAAGAAGGGTTGAGGAAGCCGCGTTCGAGATTCAGAAAAGAATCACAAATCAACGTAAAGAGTATGAGTCATTTATGACAATCTTTGGGCCTTCACCCGCGCCTTTCTTCAAAGTGAAAAACAACTATCGCTGGAGATTGATGATCAAGACCAGCTCAGTGTCATCGAGTCTCAAGTTTATGAATCGCTTCCTGAATGACAAGATGACTCGATCATGACTGAGACAAGTACGCGTTGTTGTAGATGTCGATCAGCATGATATGCTGTAAGACAGGATTCCCTGTTGCTCTGCCGTGCACGAAATCCGAAAAAAAGTAGCTCACACCACCTTGAGGCGTGAGAAGTGAACTGCATGATTACTTATCCAGAATCAGCTTGCGTTTTGTAGTCATAGTCCGTTGATTTCGTACAAGTTGAAGAGCAGGCCGGAAGTCTGCCGTTCAAGCCGGAAGATGGATTCCGGATTTCTCCGGGATACGGTAGCTTACGCCTTCTTGAGGCGTGAGAAGTGAGAAAAATGTAGCTCACGCCCACTTGGGGCGTGAGGAGCGAAAGAAAGGCGTCAGGAGCGCATGGCTCCTAACCTACAGGATGAGAATCTGTAACTCACCCAAAACAAGGCGCGGGGTGAGATGGTTTATACATATAAGGAGAAATGTCATGAGCTATCTGAAAGAAACTGATCCGGAAATATATGAGGCGATGAGCGGTGAGATGGGTCGTCAGAATGACAAGCTTGAACTGATCGCATCGGAGAATTTTGTCTCGGCTGCTGTGATGGAAGCTGCCGGCGGTGTGATGACGAACAAATACGCTGAAGGCTATCCCCACAAACGCTATTATGGCGGATGCGAATTCGTTGACAT
>JAJRZO010000101.1 GCA_024275215.1 Candidatus Zixiibacteriota bacterium
GGTTCCGATTCATACCCCGCGTGGAGCAGATAGTAGTAAGCAAACATAAAGACCAAATCATAAAGCACCGCCTGTCCAGACGGTGCTTTACTTGTTTTAGCTGAGCGTATTAGTATTCGACTCTCTTGCAGGTCAATCGGCCTGCCCGCTTGACACATGTATCAAAACGTCAAGCGGACAGGCCGATTGACCTATTGTAATGATAAAGACAACTCCAATCTATTTCCATAGCCTGAGAAATTCAATCAAGAGCCGTGCTCCGACACCCGACGAACCTTTCTTAATATAGCTGCCGCCTTTCACATCGACATCCATTCCCGCAATGTCAATATGCGCCCATTTCGTTTTTACGACGAAATTCGAGAGGAATGCCGCTGAAGTGCACAGTGAACCGATCTTGCCCGCTGAATTCTTAATGTCAGCGAGGTCAGACTCTATGTACTTCTGATAATCCTCCCAGAGTGGCATTCTCCAGACACGTTCATTGCTTGCGGCTGCCGCGGCTTCGACTTTTGCCGCGAGACGATCATCATTTGCGAACATACCTGCGCCGGAATATCCGAGCGCTATCTGTGCCGCACCCGTAAGTGTAGCGATATCGAGAAGCGCATCAGGATCGAATTTGTCCACCGCATAACCGAGACCATCCGCCAATATCAATCTTCCCTCGGCATCGGTATTGGTCACCTCTATGGTCTTGCCATTGTATGATGTCAGGATATCGCCCGGTTTGTATCCTTTCCCTGAAATGAGATTCTCAGTTGTCGGTATTATGCCGATCACATGCACAGGCAGCTTCAACCTTGCAGCCGCAGAAATCGATGTGAGGACACATGCCGAACCGGCCATATCGCCCTTCATGTCTAACATATTCTGCGCAGTCTTCAGCGAATACCCGCCGGAATCAAAAGTGATTCCCTTGCCGACAATACAGACTTTGCGAGGTTTCGCTTTCGGACCTTTGTATTCGAGAATGATAAACCTGGGCGGTAAATCAGATCCGGCATTCACGGCAAGAAGACATCCGAGCTTAAGCTTCTTAATTTCTGCGAGTCCGAACACTTTGCATTTGAAACCATAATCCGATGCGTACTGCTCAGCAAGCTTCGCCAGTTTCTCCGGTGTCAGTTTTGCCGCGGGACTGGAGACAAGTTCTCTCACTTTTTTTTGTGCCCAGGCAGTCACCTCACCGACAGTTCTGCCTTTGTCAATCTGCGCTATCGATGCTTTCCTGAACGGACTGAGACATAGCTCATCAGGCAGGATTATCTCTTTCGGCTCAGATTTGTACTCCGTTATCACATACGATCCGAGGAGTATGCCCTCGGTGACAAACTGTCCGATCCGTTGTGACGGCATCACGGATGCCTTGAAATCAGGCAGCATCACAGTTGCCGACTCAGCCTTGAGATCGGCGAGAGCTTTGCCGATAGTCCCGCCATACTCACGGATTACATCCGGTTTGAAATCAGACTTGGCACCCAGTCCAACGATCAGCACTTTTCTCGATGGAATCGCATTCTTTGGCAATATCCTGACGGTACTGTTTTTCTTGCCGGTGAATTGATCCAGATTGAACAGATCCGAAATGTGCCCGTCAAGCCATGCATCAAGATCCTTGAGATGGGCATTCCTCGCAAGAGTACCTTCCCACGCATAAGTTACCAGAAGCTCCGACTCGGGAGAATCCGCAGTACGGAAATCGACCATCAGCTTCATGTGAAACCTCCTCAGTAATTGCTATAACAAACTCAATTCATCCTCAACAGCGTGACATCAGGCTCCAAGTGAGCCTGACCTGCAACTATTCAACATCGCAGGTCCTGCGACGTACCGCTCAAGTTGTGTTTAATTGCGCTTGAAGTCAAGGACGGTTTCCTAATGTGATGGAGAATCGCCGTATGTCATGCCCGCTGGAGGCATGATGTTTTAAGCGTCAGGCTCCGAGTGAGCCTGACCTACAAAATTATTTACTGAGGGTTTTCTCTTTTGGCAGGATTGGTTCGCCTACGATGGTGTCGAGTGTAACTCCCATCTCTCCCAATCGTCGCTGGATGGCTTCATCGATATTTATCGCATCGGAATCGTTATAGAATTCGACATCCTCAAGGTTGCTGAGTGCCTTCAGCTCAGTCAACACCGCCATGATCTTCATTAGTGATGTATCAATCGCCCTGAGTCCATCCCCAAGCTTGCCTTCCGGATCAATCAGTTTGCCTGATCGTACCATTCCCTCCAACAGTTGGACACGTCCTGAAATGATGGTGGCTGCATTGTTGACATAGTGCGATAGAGTCGCAATCGCGATGTCACGTGAACGCATCTCACCCAGTTTGCGTTCCTCATCAAGAACTCGTCTGGTGAGTTCCTGTCTTTCTTTGAAAAGAGCCTCGATGGTAGCATAACTTTCAAAAAGCTGTGCATTAGCACGCTGGACAATGGACATCGGATCACCGATATCGATACCGAGGAAATCAGCAACATCAGCGATCTCACCGAGCAATGCCGCACTCACACGACTCACGAACTCATCGCTGACATTGAGTGCAGTAGTAAGTAGTCCTGAGATTTCAAGATGTCGTTCGACATTCCGATTGCCGCGGCTGTGCACCGCGCCACTGACATGATCCGCCATTGTCACTATCAAATCAAGTTTTTCAAGATTGTCTATTTGTTCTCTGCTCAATCTCTTGTGATGACTCTCGAGCGCACTTGCGAAACTCGCAGGCAAATTCCATGATTCCGCAATCCCTTTCCCAAGCAGTGTGTGATCCGTTCCATAGGCTTCATGTTCAAGCTCCAGGAGCTTCTCATCATAGAGATGATTCTTGAGTAGTGTCGAGTGTCGATCAGGCATAACTTTCAGGAGCAGGATATGACCGAGATCATGAAGTAGCCCGGCGATAAACGCTTCCTCCGGTTTCCTCATCCCAACCTCCTCAGCTATGAATTTCGCAGCTATGGCAGTTCCGAGGAAATGGCTATACAATTCCCTGATGTCAAAACCATCTTCTTCCATACTGTTTTCAGACTGGAAGACAGATGCGGATAACGCGAGACATTTCACCATCGACGATCCGAGCATGATGACCGCCTGATGAGCCGATTTGACTTCTCCCCCACGCCTGTAATAACTGGAGTTAGCCATTTTCAGCAACCGGGCAGTCAGGCTCGGATCATGCATTATAACTTCTGCAAGATCATCTGCTGACGAGTTCGGGCTGTCGACAACCCGAAGGACTTCGACCATGACTTGTGGAAGAGCGAAAGCGTCCCCGACTCTGTCGAGAAACATATCGATTCCAATTCCTGCGTTCTCTTTCTCCATAGTTCTTGATTGCATTATCGGCAGCATCCCGAAAGACTTAACAACACAAGTAAATGAAAGCTAATACATTACACAACAACGCATTATGGAGAGGTGTGGTCTCGTTTTATGATGGTATGTGTTCCAGGGTGGAACGTCAGGCGGATGCTCTGCGCGACCTGATATCCTTAATCAATTCACTTAAATTTTCAAGCCGAAACGGTTTTGGAAGTATATGTTCCACACCGATTCTTTCAGCTCTTTCAGTTTCACGACCGAGTCCCCATCCTGTAATCATGATAATCGGAATATCAGGGTTTCGACGCTTGATCGTTTCTGCAACCTGCCAGCCATCGATGTCAGGAA
>JAJRZO010000102.1 GCA_024275215.1 Candidatus Zixiibacteriota bacterium
GAACTCGATGAGGACATGCAGGTTGCTGAAGACTTTCTGAAATACCTTTTCGAGTATGCACTGACAGAGTGTGCAGATGAAATGGAGTTCTTTGGCAAGTGGATTGACAAGACAGTGCGCGAAACGCTTGAAGGCGTCATCAAGTCGAATTTTGAGCGGATATCATATACCGAAGCTGTCGCGATCTTAGAGAAATCGGGACAGAAGTTCGAATTCCCGGTCAGTTGGGGTGTCGATCTTCAGTCCGAGCATGAGCGGTATCTTACCGAGAAGCATTTCAGGAAACCGGTGATTGTCTACGATTATCCGCGTGAAATCAAGGCGTTCTACATGAAGCTCAATGATGATGACAAAACGGTCGGAGCGATGGATGTGCTCGTCCCCAAGATTGGCGAGATCATCGGAGGCAGCGAACGTGAGTCGCGTTATGATGTTCTCACACAGCGCATTAAAGAATGCGGGCTGCCGCCTGAGCATTACGATTGGTATCTTGACATTCGCAAATATGGCAGCGTGCCGCACGCAGGATTCGGTCTCGGATTCGATAGAACTCTGATGTATATCACGGGTATGTCGAACATTAGAGATGTGATCGCATTTCCGCGTGTACCGAGATGGGCGAGGTTTTAACACTGCATGTCATGAATTCCAGGACTGGCGCAAGAACATTTATCGCCGTTCAGCCTGATTTGGAGCGGGCAAATCGCGAAAACTTTTTTTGATAAAATGCTCAAAAGCATCATTTTTTTCTTGCGTGCTCAAATTGAAGGTTCTATTTTGCCCAGTAAATTAACGGGTTTCACGCCTGTCACACAACAGGACACCTATCTTACCCTTGATTTTACAGGGGAAGACAAGATAAGAGAATCAGGCTGTGATGCCCAGAGTTGTTGAAGGACTCTTTAACTAACGGAGGGTATGATGCCCAGTAAGCCACTGACGAAAGCACAGCTTGTAACCAAGCTGGCGAAAGACCTTGACATGACCAAGGTTCAGGTGAATGGTTTCCTTGATCACCTGAACAAAGTTGCGGTGACCGAAACCAAGAAAGCCGGTCAGTTCACGCTTCCCGGTTTTGGTAAGCTGGTGAAGTCGCATCGCAAAGCCCGCATGGGTCGTAACCCGCAGACTGGCGAAGCGATCAAGATTCCGGCCAAGACGGTTGTGAAGTTCCGTGTAGCCAAGGCTTGCAAGGACTCTGTCGTACCGCCGAAGAAAAAGTAAGCGGCCGTCAGGTCATAAGTCCGCCACAGGCGGGCAAGAATCAAATGCTGTCAGCATAATCGCAGACAGCATTTTTTATTTGATCTGATTATGTGCACACAGTTGCTGTGTTGCAGTCTGATCAGCATATCACAATGCACGTTGTTACAACATAGAATCCGCAGGTACACAACTCATGCGAGTATATGGATAAGCATTTTCAACATGCTTGAAAGTCAGTATTCTGTCCTGTTATTGTTTCCAGAAGATAGTCCGGTCGTTCAGACTGCTTGACAAACGGGGAGTGAATTATGTAATTTGGGAACTTCATGACAGGGCGGGAGTGTGTCCTGTCCTTTGGAACTTGAGTATGTTCTGTTTGAGATAAAAGGAATTCGATAATGAGAGACATGAAGCCTGAAGATATCAAAGTTATTCTCGCGACTGACTGCGGCTCAACAACTACCAAAGCGATCCTGATTGAATACCGTGAGGGTGAATACCGCCTGATAGTAAGGGGCGAAGCCCCGACCACTGTCGAGGCTCCGTTTGAGGATGTCACTATGGGCGTACTGAACGCTGTCCAGGAGGTCGCCGAACTTTCCGGGCGCAAGCTGCTCGATGGGAACGATAAGATCATCTCGCCCAGATCCGACAGCAACGGCAACAAAGTCGGTACCGACATTTACATCTCGACATCATCGGCGGGCGGCGGTTTGCAGATGATGGTTGCTGGTGTGGTCAGGTCGATGACAGCCGAATCGGCGGAGCGTGCGGCTCTCGGAGCGGGCGCGATTGTGATGGATGTTATCGCGTCGAATGACAAGAGGCTTCCGCATGAGCAGATCGAACGAATTCGTCATCTTCGCCCGGATATGATTCTACTCTCCGGCGGGATCGATGGCGGTACAACTACGCATGTTGTAGAGATCGCGTAACTTATCGCTGCAGCCGACCCAAGGCCACGACTCGGTTCAAACTACAAACTTCCGGTGATCTATGCGGGAAACAAGGAAGCTCGCGACAATATTATTGCAACTCTGGGTGACAAGGTCGATCTTGGAATAGTCGATAATCTCAGGCCGGTGCTCGAAAGAGAGAACCTCCTTCCTGCCCGTGAAAAGATTCATGATTTGTTCATGGAGCATGTGATGGCGCAGGCTCCCGGATACAGCAAGCTGATGAGCTGGGCTGATGCTGATATTATGCCGACTCCCGGAGCAGTTGGTGCAATTATCAAGACAATTGCTGAGATCGAAAGCATCGAAGCGTTGGGTGTCGATATCGGCGGCGCCACGACTGACGTGTTCTCGGTTTTTCAGGGAGTATTCAATCGCACGGTTTCCGCTAACCTTGGTATGAGCTATTCAGTCTCGAATGTATTCAAGGAAGCGACGCTGCCGATGGTAATGCGCTGGGTACCGTTCCACATGGATGAACGCGATTTGCGTAACAGAATCAAGAACAAAATGATCCGCCCGACTACTATTCCGCAGTCAATGGAAGAATTGATTTTCGAACAGGCGGTCGCAAGGGAGGCGTTGCGGCTTGCATTCAAACAGCACAAGGAATTTGCTACGGTGCTCAAAGGCGTGCAGCAGCAGAGAACAATCGCCGATGCTTTCTCACAGGGAGCTTCCGGGAAAACTCTGGTCAATATGATGACTCTGAATATGCTCATCGGTTCAGGCGGTGTTTTGTCACATGCTCCGCGCCGGCAGCAATCTGCACTGATGATGATTGACGCTTTCCAGCCTGAAGGAGTAACGAGGCTTTCGGTAGATTCGATATTCATGATGCCACAGCTCGGTGTGCTTTCTGTCGTCCATAAAAATGCTGCCACTGAAGTTTTCAACAAGGATTGCCTGATACATCTCGGCACTTGCGTGGCGCCATGTGGCAGTTTCAAGGGAAACAAAGCATTGATGAAATATAAGATTGTCCTGCCCGGCGGTGAAACTGCCGAAGGCGAGTTGATGTCCGGCACAATGAAATTGATAAAACTCGGATTCGATGAAGAGACAGGAATCCCTCTGAAAGCAAAAGCGGTTCTTGAGCCGGATCGGCACATGGATGTCGGTGCGGGCAGGGGACACAAAGTGGAGACGACTGTTTCCGGGGGTGTCGTCGGGATAATTCTTGACGGTCGCGGCAGGCCGTTTGCACCTCCCGAAGAAGACAGTCTGAGAGTACAAAAACTGAAGGAGTGGCTGACCGAACTGGATATATATCCGGCAAGTGCACTGGACAAGGACTGATTCAGTGAAAACTGATTGTCCTGAATGAATGCAGATATGGAATCCTTGCACATTTGATGACTTCGATCATTTTTCGTCTTATCTAAATAGACAGGAGTTGAGAATATGGCTCACGCATACACGCCCGGTTTGAAAGTTACTGAAAGGATGACTGTCTCCAAGAGACGCATTCTTCCATTGAAGGGTGAGGTTGTAGTCAAAGTTGGTGATAAGGTCGAGCCCGATATAGTCGTCGCTCGAACTGACCTGCCGGGTAATGTCGAACCGATGAATATCGCGAACATTCTTGGAGTTCCTCCTGAAGATGTCAGCGAGTGTATGTTGAAGAAAGAGGGAGAATCGATATCCAAAGGTGAGACGATCGGTATGACCAAGAGTTTTTTCGGGTTGTTCAAAACCGAGGCAAAGTCGAAGATCGACGGCACAATCGAGAACATTTCGAGTGTTACCGGACAGGTACTTCTCCGCGGTGATCCAATTCCTGTCGAGGTCAAAGCATATCTCACCGGTACGGTTACTGAAGTGATTCCGCAGGAAGGTGTGGTAGTCGAGACCGAAGGAAGCTTCGTGCAGGGGATTTTTGGAATTGGCGGGGAGACACATGGCGAGATTAAAATTGTGACTGAGAGCAATTCCGATGTTCTCACTGATAGTGTGATAGATTCATCGTGCGAAGGCAAAGTCATAGTCGGCGGATCGCTGGTGACTGCCACCGCGATAACCAGGGCGATTGATGTCAAGGCGAAGGGAATCGTGGTTGGTGGTCTTGATGATAAAGACCTCCGTGAATTTCTGGGAGCCGACATCGGCGTTGCCATCACGGGCAATGAAGATATTGATATCACGGTCGTAATCACTGAAGGATTCGGTCAGATTGATATGGCGCAGAAGACGTTCGATCTTTTGAAATCAAAAGAAGGTCAGATGGCCTGTATAAACGGCGCGACACAGATAAGAGCAGGCGTTATCCGTCCTGAAGTTGTCATACCGCTTGCCAAGTCCGATAAGATCAGTGAGTCTGGCAAGTCGGAAAGCTCTGTTGGACTCAGTGTGGGGTCGCCGGTCAGAGTAATCCGTCAACCGTACTTTGGCAGATTGGGCAAAGTATCTGACCTTCCACCGGAACTCAGGAAACTCGAATCCGAATCACACGCTCGGATTCTCGAAGTCGAGTTTAGTGATGGTTCAAAGGCAGTTATTCCGCGTGCAAACGTGGAGTTGATAGAAGGGTAGGCCGGGTTTTTTCTTGACTTGGTATGTCACTCGGCATAGATTGGCAAAGTTTCAAAGTGGTTAATTGCATCGAAAGCATTGAAGTGAAACGATTTTCTGTAAGTAGGACATCGCTTTTCTGTTGATATAGATTTTACTCGGGCCGTCGCTTATCCGGCGGTTTCGTTTTTTGGCAGGTTCCATGTTATTTAGAACATTGCTCTTAATAGGAATCGCAGTCGTCATATTGCCTCTCTCGTTGTCTGCCATTGTTGCTGACGAGAATATAACCGACACTGCAACAGTTACTGTCTCTGCTGTTCCCGAAGATGCTGTGAGACCGGCGCCGCCTGTTAATGTGGTCGCAAAGGACAGCCCAAACGACAATGGTGGCGCTATCCATGTCAATTGGGAGCTTTCGCCCGATGACGCCAGAGGGATGGTTGTCAGATACGATGTCGAGCGTAAGTTAGCCAACGCTCCCGATAGTGAATTCAAGGTGATCGGCTCAGCTCCGGCGGGTAAGACATCAGTCAGGGATAATTATGCTGTCGATAATGAAACCTATGTCTATCGAGTGGTTGCAGTCAATAAACTTACTACTGCCGACGGGAAGGTAATTCCGGTTACTTCATTCTCAGGATATTCGAATCCTGCTCGTTCATCAGCCCAGTGGTTTAACACAACCCGCACAGTTGTGTTGATTTTCGCGGTCGTATTCGCATTTCTCATTCTATATTATATCAATCAGGCTAAATCAGGCAAAGATTTGTTCATACGAAGGATTGCAGGCCTTGAAGCTGTCGATGAAGCTGTAGGTCGTGCTACCGAAATGGGCAAGAAGATATTCTATGTTCCCGGCACACAGGATATGGAAAGTATCCAGACTATTGCGGGGGTAACAATTCTCGGCAGAGTGGCAAAGCTCGCCGCCGAATATGAGACCCAGCTTGATGTTCCAGTTTCAAAGTCACTCGTGATGGTCACAGCGCGCGAAATTGTCAAAGAAGCATATCTCAACGCAGGTCGTCCCGACGCATTCCATGAAGATATGGTGCATTATCTGACTGATGACCAGTTTGGATATGCCGCCGCTATCGATGGTATGGTGGTCAGGGAACAGCCCGCGACAGTGTTTTATATGGGTGGGTTTTACGCCGAATCGCTCATTCTTGTCGAGACCGGCAACTCGATTGGCGCGATTCAGATTGCAGGTACAGCAATGCCCGCGCAGCTTCCATTTTTCGTTGCGGCATGCGACTACACTCTGATCGGCGAGGAATTGTTCGCGGCATCAGCTTATCTGTCGAAAGAACCGAAACTTCTCGGCTCTCTCAAGGGACAGGATCTGGGTAAAGGCTTGATACTGATTGTGATCTTGATAGGTGTGATCATACAGACTCTTGGCATATATGATTTTCGAAGTTTATTCAACGTTCCGGTGGATTAGACAATGAAGCGTGAGATACCATTGGTAATTACGGGTGTCGTTGGCATAGCCTTCGTCATTCAGTATTTTATCCCGCATTCTCCATTTGACAAATTCGAGCAGTTGTTCTCTAACTGGTTTTTTATCATCGCCGCATGCGCCATCTGGCTCGGTGCGCTCAATCTTCTGAAGTTGTCGATTATCAAAATACAGAAGAAGAAAAAGGACTGGCAATATGCTTTAATCATAGTGATTTCATGGCTTACGATGGCAATCGCAGGATTCGCAGGAGGTCCGGAATTCCAGACTCCGGGCACAAAGTTTACCTGGCTCTATAATTTTATATACACTCCATTGTCAGCCACGATGTTTGCAATCCTTGCTTTCTTTGTAGCGTCGGCATCGTACAGGGCATTCAGAGCGAGGAATCTTCAGGCGACCCTGCTGTTGCTTGCGGGTTTTCTCGTGATGATGGGTCGGGTGCTTTTCGATGACATCCTCTTTGGTTCATTTGTACAGA
>JAJRZO010000103.1 GCA_024275215.1 Candidatus Zixiibacteriota bacterium
CAGATGTCCAGAGGTTGTCTCAAAAGCTTTGATTTACACAAGTGGAGTTCTGGCTTTGTCGCCCCCGCGAAGGCGGGGGTCCATTTAACATCAACGCATTCAATGGATTCCCGCCTGCGCGGGAATGACGCTACTTATTTCTGTAAACAGAATTACCTGTATTTCACATCTTTTGGGACAGCCTCTAAACATCTGCCGGGCACGGGACTCAAGCAGAAAACTAACCATGTCACTTCCGCGAAGGCGGGAGCCTATTCTAACCATTGCGCATTCAATAGATTCCCGCCTTCGCGGGAATGACAGTACGTTTTCTGTGTGCGTCAGGAATCCTTTCTCTTGCGCCGTCAGGAATCCTTTTCTGACGGTCCCGAGGGTAGTGATGCGTAGTTGTGTCCGCCAGGATTTCGAGATTTTCCATACGCCGTCAGGAAAGGATTCCTGACAGCGCAGATATGAAATGGCTGAACAGCTCCGTTTTACTCACGGTTCATCCGTATAAAAGCGACGTCGTGAGACCATTGCTAATCATAAACTCTGCCCGGCGTTCGCCCATCAGTTCATATTCCCACATCACTGCCGGCTCGAATTTTAGCGAGGTTGCAAGGTGCTCCGCAGGATATATCATGTGAAGCTCAGGCAATGTCATACCATCCAGAAAATCCTTCACGGGCTCATCATCAAGCAATTCCGGCGCATGATTCTCGATCAGCTTCCTGACCTTCGTCCATGTGTAATAAACTTCTGCACGAAACCTGTCCCCGCGCGCGATTTCATCAAGCAACGCGCCAATCGTCCATTGCAGAGCATCGAAAAACGAAACATCATCAGGGTCTGTTCTGCCGCCCCATTTGGTTATCGCAGGCTGCAACGGATGAGTCGAGACAGCCCATATCTCGGTTGCACCTGACATTACAGCTTTTTCAATCGGAAGGAATTCTTTCACACCGCCATCATAAAACAGATCATTTCGATTCGGATGATTCTTCTCACGCTCGAAAATCCGCACCGGTTCGACAAAAAACGGCTCGCTGCATGACGCCACAACCGCGCTGATGAATGTCTCGCGGCTGATTACTTGATCCCCGAATTCATTGTTCTCGATCTGTCTGCTTGATATGAACTGCACACACCCTGTCCGGACATTGACTGCGCTGACAATCATCTCTTTGCCGCTCTCCAGCAATTCATCGAGCTTTCTGCCTCGCAGGTAGTAGTCTTCGAGAAGACCCAGGAGAGGATTCAAATTCGCACCGACAGGGCCGCTCACAAAATCAACGAATTCATCGACAACCCCCGCAACTTTGCCGATCAGCGAATTCTGGAAAATGTCTTCATCCTGCACGCTCGAATATATATTCGCACAATAGTCGGCATCGTTCAATAGTGCCGGACCAGTCACCAGCGCGCCGGTCGATGTTCCGACTGCGAGATCAAACTGCATTTCACGCAGCATGTATCTGACCACACCGGCAGTGAATGCCCCTTTTGATCCGCCGCCGGAGAGTACCAGCGCCCTCACATCGTCACCCCATTGTTTTCGATATTCCGCATGGTTCGCTGGTAAGCATCAATAAACCCGCAACAAATATAACGGCACTTTTCGGTATCACTTAGAATGTATCCGTCACGAACAAATCTTGATTCTATTGCATCATGCTCATCGCGATACCGAGACCAAAGCCCTGCAAGATCAGGATTAGACTTGATGAAGTATTCGATACAATCGATCGAATCGCATGTCGTCATATCGGCAATCAATTGCCTGAGTTGTGAAAGAGCGATCTGCAGACCCGCCTCAGAATCATCCATCGCATCGAGAAGAAAATGCCCTGCGATTCGGCTGTGCGCATAACAGTAGTCCTGTTCGGGAGTCTGGAAATCGTAATGCAGACAACAGAAATCATCATCATTGCATCCGGGTGACATAACGACAAGCATTAGGGAAAACAAGAGAATCACCGGCGTTTTGCCTGATCCCGTCGGGAATCGCATGAGGACCTCCTTGATTGAGGAATAGTGCAATATCTCTGCATAAGATCATGTCTGGGCATCATCGCGGAATTGATGTGGATTTCGCGCAACACATTCAATGTTTGACAATTCGCCATGTCGTTAATACATTCAATTTGTTCACACGGCTTTTTCTATCGCCGTGTAAACCCAAATCACGGATGTGGAGGCTCAGAAAAGCTTGAGGTGTGAAGACAAAACAGAGGGAAGGTCACAGGGACGTAAATATGTAGGTATCCTTTTCAAATGTTGCAATGTCTATACGCGAATCTACAAGTCACGGCGCGGCGATCGATATTCAGGATACTGTCCCAGATGCGGGCGCAGAGTCCGTCTGATGATCGGACCTGATGGAACCGAAACCAGGTTTTTCACTGCCAAATGAAACGACATCGAACAAAGATAGTCGTTGTTCCTCTTGGTGAGGTCGACTTTTTTCAGCTAAACAAACTCGCTGGAAATCTTTCGGCATTGTTCTCACTTCCATCAGACATTCTGCAGGGTATGAAACTCCCCAAAGAAGCGTATAAATTGACAACGAATCAGTATTTCTCGACTGTCATCCTGCAGAAACTCGAATTGTTGAAAGCCAGCCAGAGAGAGGTTATCCTCGGCATACTTGAGGAGGATCTCTATAACGCCGGGGACGCATACGTTATTGGAGATTCGGATCGCCTCGCGAAGTGCGCTGTCGTTTCATACAATCGTATTCGGATGGAATTTTATGGACTTCCTGAAGATGACAAGCAAATATTCAAGCGAATGTTAAAGGAGTCCGCTCGTCATCTCGGAAAAGTTCTTGGTCTCAGGTCGTGCCGCAATCCGCGCTGCGTGATGTACTACTCAGACACCATGTATGACATCGATCAAAAATCTGAGAAACTCTGCGATATTTGCCGGAGAACATACTACAAAATCCGCTGATCGCAGCGATGAGTTTACGCGCAATCTCTTTGTATATAGCGAGTTAGGTTTGGGTAACACTTTCGGGAATCCCATAGTGCCACTAAAGATGTTTTCGGCAGGAACCGATATTTAAGATAGAGAGTATAACTCCATAATGTTTCAACATGAATCGCTTCTGTTTAACTGTGAGACAAGTTCAGGGAGGTAGTGATGAAATCTCGATTCTTCGGAGTAGCAACGATACTGATGTTGCTGGGGTATGCAACCTTGATTACAAACCAGGTTATTGCGGGTGAACATTCTGCAAAGTTAACGACAAGTATCGGCACAGGCTACTTCGGCGGACCCGGCTTTCAGACAAGCATGACTATATCCGACATCTCTGATCAGGTGCCTGTAGGATTCAGCATCGGGTTGGGATACACATCAGTCTATCCGGGCAAAGCTGCAGATGCGAGAAAGATATTCATAAACAACGCGACAAATGGAACACCGGATAAGAGCGGGCAAATATGGGATCTGCGTCTTGACCTAGTTGTACCTGCCCGTTTGCTCCCATTCGGTAGATCATTCCTGACCTTTGGTCCACGCTATTCAATGTTCACCGGCAATTTCGAGTTCATCGGTGGCAATGAGGTATTTAGTGTCACGTCAGATCAGTGGGGATTTGGAGCTGGAGTTGGATCCGGCCTCGAAATATCGCCCAGGTTCGACCTGGTTCTTGCTGTAGGCGTTGACTATTACTTCAAGAGTTCTTTGGTAGGTCACGACACATCGTATAACCCAGACGGCGAAGATGTGAATCCGAGAGAGGATTACGATTACAATGACGCTGACGATGCCATAAATCAGCCCGGGATCGAACCGCAGGTCATGTTTGGCGTCAGATACAAATTCTGAGGCAGTAACAGGCATAAGCAAAGCGCCCCAATAAGGGGCGCTTTCACTTTCTGCTTGGAAACAATCGCTAACAGTATTACTTCATCAGAACCATCTTCCTGATGGCACTGTAATCTCCCGCCTCGACGCGATAGAAATAGACGCCACTGGAAACTGTATTTCCAGCATTATCCATTCCATCCCACACGACTGTATAAGCGTTTGCCTCCTGGTATTCATCGACAAGTGTTCTGACATTCTGTCCAAGCACATTGTAGATCGAAATCTTCACATTTCCCGGATTCTTAATGGAGTAGGAAATAGTTGTCGATGGGTTGAATGGATTCGGATAGTTCTGGCCAAGTGAATACGCAGTCGGAGTGATACCGGCAGCATCACCCGGATTCTTAGCCAGGGCAATTGTGTTACCCTCGACCACCGGATTCGCATTGTCTACGACAAGCTTGCCGCCATCATTGCGATTGTATACCAGCGAAAGGCTGTGACCCGGATTCCTGGTCTCGAACGGAGTGATCTCGAACTGAGTAAGATTTGCGTCATCGATTCTGAAAGTCAACTCGGCGATTTTGGCATTGTCAGTATCGACAGCAGCTTTCAAAGCATCCTTTGGAGCATATACCATCGAGATCAATCCGATTAGCACCTTGTTGTTCTCTTCATCGATATTCGCGATCTTGGCGTCGAAATAGTCAACACGAGTTCCCTCGAAACTAACATTGGTAAGTGTGACACCCTCCGACCATTTCAACGGAATATCCATTCCAACGAGCGCCTCGTCATGAACGACAGAGACTGGGACCATCACCTCGTTCTGTGAAATCCATTCCGCATCGCCGAATATGAGTTTATCCGTATTGCCCATGTCGGCAGCTCCGACAATCGCCGGGACGACCAGAAAACATGCCAGAACGGCAACAAAACTGATTCGTCTCATTTGGCGTCCTCCTCTGAAATTAGTGTTTCTGCTTCCGATGCAAGCCATAATTGATTCCTGTCTGTCAACGACCCACAGTACCGAATGGCGTGCCCGGTACGTGAATTATACTTTTAAGAAGGGGGAATCGAACTACTCTCTAACCTAAAATAGTGTCAGGTTAAGACATTGTCAAGTTCTTTTCTGCACCTCCTTGTGAGAACAGGTAAACCTCCCATGACTTCTCCAACTCTGCTTTAATTTGAATTATCACATAGGATAACCACAAAATTAATACAACTTGTAATACTCAGGGTTCCAATTATAAACGCTTTTTCTTATTGATGTTCTTCTCTCCCGCATGACATTCAATCCATGGTATCATCACATTACCGACTTCGATCCTGTCGCAGTTTCTGCGCAGGACAACTTCGGAATTTTCCACAAACTGAAAGGACCACTGTTGTTGAGTTGGCAATCGATACATGATTCCACCGGAAAGAAGATAGTGAGTAGACCGTTTAAGTTTTCACAAATCACACCGATTTATTGAATAATAAACATCAACTTTTCAGTTGGAAGACGAGGGTAATAATCATGCGCTTCAGAAATCAACTTTTTACTATCACTTTGCTGTCACTCTGTTTGGTTGGCCAGGTTATTCATGCTGAACAACTATTTGAACCATTTATCGGATATTCTGCCGGTTCATATCCTTACGGTATAACCTCGGTTGATCTCAACGGTGATTCCATTCCGGATCTGCTCACAGCAAATAACCAAGCAAGTACAATCTCTGTTCTTCTTGGTAATGGTGACGGATCATTCGCCACTCGCGTGAACTACTCGACCGGAGCCTCGCAGTATCCCTATGCTGTCAGCACTGGTGATATGGATGGTGATGGGTATGTCGATATTGTCACCGGCGGGAGCATGGGAATCGTTATTTTCTATGGTGCGGGAGACGGCACTTTTGGCGCCGCGAATGTTTACTATTTCGGTCAGGCGGTTTTCGATGTCGTCGTGGCTGATTATAACAATGACACCCACCTGGATATTGCAACATCGCACTCTGTACGCGATTCGGTGGGGATTCATATTAACAACAATGACTCAACTTACTCGACTCATTTTGTCGCGACCGGATACGGGACCATCTCACTGGCGACAGGTTATCTGGATGCAGATAATTACATTGATATTTTAGTGGGATGTTCAGACGGTACCGTATGGAACCTTCAGAATGATCATAGCGGCAGTTTTATCCCAACCAAAGTTCACATTGGTGTTTTATCCGACCCTGCATCGGTAGCCATAACCGATATCAACGGCGACAATATCGGAGATTTCGCCGTTACTCATTCAGTCAATGATTATCTGTTCACATATCTGAACGATGGCAATGGTACGTACACTGTCGACAAAGCGTATGTTCTAACAGATAACCCCCTTACCGTCACGTTTGCCGATGTCAATTCTGATAACGAAGATGATATTCTTGTTTGTATTGGGACCACTGCCGAGATTGAGCTTTATCTGAATCAGGGAGCCGGGACTTTCAGCCTTGATACGGCTTATACTTGTGGTGGCACCCCAAAGGATTTGACCTTCGCTGACTTTGATGGTGACGGGTATCTGGATATGGCGGCGGCATCGTATACAACCGACATGGCAGCAGTGCTTATGAGCCGACTATCGATGATCTTATCGGCTGAAGGTGACAATACAGATGGTATCCTGTCGAATGGATTTTCACTTGAACAAAATTACCCGAATCCGTTCAACCCGGAGACTAAAATCGAGTTTGCGCTTCCGGAAGGATCGAATGTGAAAGTGGAAATATTCAATATACTGGGAGAATCGGTAACAGTACTGGTTGATGAATATATGACAGCCGGTGTGAAGGAAATAACCTGGAATGGTATGGATTCTTCGGGGCAGCCGGTGACATCCGGAATATACTTTTATCGCATCACCACCGACCAGTATACCAATTCCAGGTCGATGGTATTGCTAAAATAGGTTATTCCATACAGTTTTTGTTATACAGATCATCCTGCTTGCTGATGCCGGCAGGATGATTTTCTGAGTGCTCGCAGGGGCTGTGCCCCCGCAGATACTGTGTTGTAACTGTCTGAAATGCAATATGCTGAACACACAGCAGTTTCTGAGTAGGTCGGTGTTCCGCAGCAGGCGAAGCCTGCAAGAAACCCGACAGCCAGACAACAAGATAGAAATGTCGCGTTTCTCATCCCGCACTGCTGGATTCGGAACAGAACCTACTTTTGGGAAAACCTCCGGATATTTGCCGGACACAGACTTACTTCCGTAAACAAGATCACCTGCATGTCACATCTTATGGGACAACCTCAACCTACCCGATCTTTAATGTACCGAGTCCCAATCTCAGCGGAGTTTTCCCTTGACTGACAAAATCACCGTCGCTAAGTTGACAGATCAACAACATGATTCCACTATAAAGGAGGATTCGTGGCAAACGGAAAAGTGCAATCTGAAGGCGACCTCTACGAACCCTTCATACCTGCAAGCAAACAGGTTCCGGAGATTACAGTCAGTTCGGTAATCCTCGGCATCATCATATCCATCGTATTCGGGATAGCAAACGCATATCTCGGACTGAAGCTTGGGATGACAATCTCGGCATCCATCCCTGCGGCAGTCATTTCGATGGCTGTATATAAAGCGATACTCAAACGCGGAAGCGTCCTTGAAAACAACATGGTGCAGACAATCGGATCGGCGGGCGAATCGCTCGTCGCCGGAGTGATATTCACGATACCGGCATTCCTGATCTGGTCGGAAACAATTCCCGGCTTCGATGAAATCTACACCCTGACCAGTGCTGATATAGTCGCGATGTCACTGCTTGGCGGTGCGCTCGGAATATTCATGATGATTCCACTCAGGAAATATCTCGTTCAGCGCGAACATAACAAGCTGAGATTCCCTGAAGGGACAGCATGCGCCGAGATCATCCTTGCTGGCGATGAGGGTGGATCGAAAGCTGCGACAGTATTTTCAGGAATCGGGATCGGAGCATTGTACAAGATCATCATGTCAGGAATCAGGGGATGGCTCGAGGCTCCCGGTTTCGATTTCAAAGGCAAACCGATGAGCGGCGCAACACTCGGTCTCGACGCTACTCCGGCATTGCTTGGCGTAGGATATATCATCGGGCCGCGAATCGCCGCACTGATGCTCGGCGGCGCGGTACTCGGATATATTGGTCTTGCGCCAGCGATCAAATTTCTCGGTGCACATTTTCAGGCAGATTACATTCCGATGCCTGTTTCCGAGATGGGATCAGGTGAACTCAGGAATTACTTCATTAAATACTTCGGAGTCGGAGCAGTTGCGCTCGGCGGATTCGTCAGCTTGATTAAAGCATTGCCTGTTATTGGTCATTCGTTCGCCGTAGGATTCAAACAAATACTGAAACGCGGTGATGCTGCAGAAAAACCTGTGAGAACCGATACCGATATGCCGATGTGGCAGGTTCTCACAGGAACACTCCTCGTTGTTCTCGCAATCTGGGCAATGCCCGGACTCGACATCAATATCCTGAGTGTCATGCTTGTCGTGCTGTTCGGATTCTTCTTTGTTGTTGTCGCCGCAAGGATCGTTGGAATCGTCGGGTCATCATCATCGCCGGTATCTGGAATGACTATCGCGACATTGCTTGTGACATGTCTGATCCTCGTAGCATTCGGCGTATCCGGTCTTGAAGGCATGGTAATCGCTATGACGGTCGGAGCGATTGTCTGCATTGCGGTTTGCTTGTCGGGCGACATTGCACAGGACCTGAAGACAGGATGGTTGCTCGGTGCAACTCCCATAAAACAGCAGTGGATGGAATTCGTCGGACTCGTCGCATCAGCCCTGACAATGGGATTCGTTGTGTTCCTTCTTGCAGACGCTTACGGATTCGTACAGTCAGCCGCGCATCCCTCTCCCCTGCTGGCGCCACAGGCGAATGTCATGGCGACTGTCGTGCAGGGAATCATGGGCGGTGAGTTGCCCTGGGAGTTTATCATAGGCGGATGTTTCATAGCTGCTGCGGTCGAGCTG
>JAJRZO010000104.1 GCA_024275215.1 Candidatus Zixiibacteriota bacterium
CCTGACGGATCATCCAAACAAATCAGGCTTGGCGCAAATCTGAATGCAGGGGAGAGGCCGCAAGTGGTTGTGCAGCGAAATGTCTGGCAGGGAATGCGTCTTGTCGATGGCGGGGAATTTGCGCTTATGGGAACTACAGTCGCACCCGGTTATGAACACGAAGATTTCGAGCCTGGCTATCGACATGAGTTGATCGGGAAATACCCTGAATCATCAAAACTGATCCGATTGTTCACACGATAACACTATCTTCGTAAATATGTCCGCTGGTGCGCTGTCTCACAGACCAGCCGTAACTACGTATCATTAATCGGCAGATGTGGAGAGGCTGTCCCAAAAGTACAATTTAACTCAAGCAGGAAGTTAATTATGTCACTCCCGCGAAGGCGGGAGTCTATTCTAACCATAACTTATTCAATGGATTCCCGCTTTCGCGGGAATGACACCACTTCCTTCTGCAAACACTATTACTTACATTTTACATCTTTTGAGACAACCTCTGGACATCTGCCGTGCTGCCCCAAAAGCAGGTCGTGTTCCGAATAGTGCGGAGCAGGATGAGAAACACGACATCCCTGTCTTGTTATTCCAGAGTCGGGTTTCTGCCCGCCCTGCGGGCTGCGAAACGCCGACCTGATGGTAGGAAAGACTTTCGAAACAACCTCTTTAGCGATTCTGCACTCATGTTTACTTAATCAATCTTATGATCAACGGGTATCTGTAATTCACACCACGATTAGCCTGTATTGATGCAACGATACCCAGTATCAATGTGAAGAAACAAAGCGCAATCAACAGAAATATGCCCACAACGGCAAAAATCAGAATAGTGAAAATAATAGAGTAGATTGTAATACTGATCTGAAAATTGATTGCTTCCATTCCCTGCTCATTCACAAACGGAAACTCGTCCCGATACTTTATCCAGACAATCAATGGCAGAATATAGTTGAGTGGCGGTATGAGCAACCCGATAAGCCCGCCGAGATGACAGAACATAGCCCATTTGTTAGCGTCTTTGTTCATTACATCGGCTGTTGATTCGGCAGAGATTGTATGATTAATATCATCGGTCATATCATTCCTCCAGCATGAGTCCTATTCAATCACGACGGCAGTTCCGTAGGCTAACAACTCAGCCGCGCCTTTCATCATCGAGTCGGTCGTGAACCTGATCGCGACAATGGCGTTCGCACCGAGTTTCTCTGCTTCACCGACCATTCGATCGATAGACTGTTCTCTCGATTCAGACATCATCTTGGTATACTCGACAACTTCGCCACCAACAATGTTTCTCAAACCGGCCATTATGTCATTTCCAATATGTCTTGCTCTGATCGTATTGCCGCGAACTAAACCCAGGGTTTTGATAATCGTCTTGCCGGGTATATTGTCCGATGTTGTTAATATCATCTTTCGATCTCCTTTTCATATCGGTCATGATTTCTTGCGAAAAGGCGTTCTCTCAGGACTGAAACGAGCATGATGATTACGCCGAGTCCGCCAATGAAAACGCCCACTTTGAGTATTATTGGAACTTGAGGGTCGGTGAAGAATTCCCAGAAGCCCACTGTGAACGTGAAAGCAATCAGGATAACCGCACCGATGGACATGAATATCCACCCGATACCACGTTCACATTTTCTATACAAATTTTCCCAGTAGCTTTCCCAGTAACTGTCCGGCATTTCTTTATACTGCATCTGGTCAGTCACCTCCTTTATGCTTCTGAATGCGCGAAGCTCTGTTTCTAATGCTGGATTCTCGCGAACCGCGCCGGCAAACGCCTGCTCATCTTCGGGGGTTGCGATACCATCGACGATTCTCATCATGATGGCGTGAAGTTCATCATCGTTCATATTCATCACTTAGCAGCTCCCTCAGCTTTTTTCTTGCATAATAAAGTCGTGACATCACGCTGCCGACAGGCACGCCGACGAGTTTCGCTATATTCTCATAAGACATATCTTCGAAATGACGGAGTATGATTACTTCCCTGTGATCGTATGATAGTTTTTCAATTGCATTCCAGACGGCTGTCTTCGCTTCATTGGATTCGATGATTGCATCCGCTGTACGAGGTGACTGGAGCTTTGGATCGTAAGCGTCTTGTGTTTTTCGAGTATATTCATTTCGGACCATTCGTTTCTTCAGGTGGTTCCGCGCGAGATTCGACAGGATGGTATAGAACCATGAAAAGAACGGTCTCGACTGATCATAATTCCTCCTGGCGTTGTATATGCGAATGAACGCTTCCTGACATAGATCGCTCGCCTCATCACGATCACCAACAAGACCGAGTGCGATGTAATATGCTTTTTTCTTGTATCGATCAACCAGGACTTTCATTGCTGTAGAATTGCCTGTTCTGACATCAGCCATAAGATTCTCATCCTTATAAGCCTTGTACTTGCTCTCTTTTGAGATTACAGCCAGAAAGAACATATATTCAATTCCTACATGATTTTCTGGAAAAAGCGTGAAGATTCAATTCGACGCAAGGAGAATTATTGATTCTTCATTCCTTATTGTGGAGAGTCAATCGGGAAAGTCCGCATCTGCCGGGCACAGGAGGGCTACTGGCTCCTGCCGCAACAAGATTGCAGCGGGAACACCTGCACTATAATAACATGGATAGTTTTATATGCAAGATCATCAGAAGAATTGACCCGCTGACATATAGAGCGTCATCGATCCATCTGTTGTATTGAATGCTATATCTGCTCTTCCGATTGCTTTGTAGAATCGCACAAGCCCAAATCTTAAGCCGACTCCGTATGTCAGCAGAGACGTTTCGATTATTTCTCTTACGCTTTTTTTCTTTTCCCAGGCGCTTCCGAAATCAACAAACGCGATGAGTTGGCTGTGCAGCCATCGATTCTGATATGCGCGAAATCTAAGCTCATTGTTACCGTAATATATCTCGTTGCCTCTTCGGACTCTGTCCAGTGTACCCCGGATATTGGAAAATCCGCTAACAGCGAATGTCGGTAGAACATTTCTGATTCGTGAAATTCCTAATACGATCCGATTACAGACATTCCATTTTCCGCCAATATCGATGTAGTTTCGCGCTTGAATCGATGTCATCCAGTATTTGAACTTGTAATCATCAAGATCGAAGGCGATCAAATCTCCTCGCACAAACAGATCACGTCCGTCATAGAAGAAATCATCGTAGTAAACTCGACCAAGTGTCATGTTCGCACTTGGGCGGATTGAACGTTGCTCACGCTTCAGTGGCAGTGTAAGGGGAAGGATCGAATCAGTTTCGAGTTCATAGTGTTCATTCTGATACGAGATATTACCTCCAATAACGAGACGTTCCGCGAGTCGTTTACCAAGTGAGATCGATCCGCCGGTACGTTGGACATCATAATAGTAGCGATAAATTTCGTCCGATGATTCCGCGGGTTCTCTTGAACGCCTGTTGAAGCCTGCGATCCCGAATAAATACTTTGTGCCGAATGCTCGCGGCCAGTTCAGCCACATCGAGAATGAATTCCTGTTCTCGAAATGTGAATATAGAAAACCGGTCTCCATGTAAAGTCCGAGGAAATCCTTCTCGGTAAGTCCTATATCGATATTGATGTTGTCGATTTCGCCGTTCAGGTTCACCAGTGGAATGAGTGTCCAGACTTCTCTGAGAGTGTAGCGGATATCCATACCGGCTTCTGAAGTCGATGTGTCTGATGACACTTCCGAGAATATCCCGAGTGAGGCGAGTCGTTTCCTGTCGAACTCCCATGTCTCAGGATCGAATATGTCACCCTCATGCAGGTCAATTTCATTCCGGAGAATCCATTCCCGCACACGATATTTGCCGTCAAATGAAACTGATGCAATTTCTTGAGCTGACACAAACTCGTTGCAGGATAAAAGGATTGCCAGGGCAGCAAACAAGGCGAATACTATTCCAGGTGTTTTTTGTCTTCCCACATCGAAATATATATTTTGCCCGCACTCAATCAAACATTTTTGAGGATATTTCGGTTGTTTCTATCCGAATCACTCATGTAAAGAGGATTTTGTCCGATAATAATGCGAGAAAGGGACTTCACGATGTCTACGAAGA
>JAJRZO010000105.1 GCA_024275215.1 Candidatus Zixiibacteriota bacterium
TACAGGGTTTCACATAAACATATTATTTTCTTATTTCGTGAGGAAACATCCAACAATTGTCATAAGAGAGACTAATCTAAGTGGTTCCGCCAATTCTCATACTATTCTTGTTGAAATATACTGTATTCAGTGATAATTAGTTATCAAAATGATTGTATGTCTTCACAGCTATCTCTGGTCTCCATAGATGCCGCATGGACGAAAGAAGAACAATATGTTGATACCTACGATTATTATGGGGGTTATCGCTGCCGTATTGCTGTATATCGGTTATCACGGTGGCGAGGGCGCTCATATCGTCGGTCTCAGATCAGCATTCAAAATGACAATCGAGATTATCCCGCTCCTGGTGTTCGCGTTTGTCATCGCGGGTATGATCCAGACTCTGATTCCACAGGAGACAGTCGCCAGCTGGGTTGGCGAGAAGTCGGGTTTCCGGGGAATCCTTATCGGGTCATTAGCTGGCGGTCTTACACCCGGTGGACCGTTCGTAAGTCTCCCGATAGCTGCCGGTCTTATGCGATCCGGGGCTGGTATCGGTACAATGGTTGCCTTTCTAACCGGCTGGTCTCTGTGGGCTGTCAGTCGAATCCCAATGGAAATAGGCGTACTTGGTTGGAAACTATCAGCGATCAGGTTTGCCAGTACGATCATATTCCCTCCGATAGCCGGTCTTATCGCACAGGCTCTTTTCTCAGGTGGCCACTAAGGAACTTGATTTGATTCCTGATGTTTTGTTGAATGCAGTCGCTCTGGAGAGTTTTCTCCAGTGATAATTGACTGTTTGAAAAACATGGGAGTTGGGATCGTGGGTTGCCTTGTTTACAGCGATCCCGACTCTTTCCCCTTTCATGCAGGTATGTCGCAATCCTTTGTAGCAATTGCGCTCTTGACACTGCATTCTGCGAATAGTATCCTCACATAACAGTAATTTCGATCCGGGGAGGAATCGATGCAGAAATATGTATGCACTGTTTGTGGATGGGTTTATGATCCGGAAGAGGGCGATCCGGCAAATGGCATCGAGCCGGGTACGCCATTCGAAGACCTGCCGGAAGATTTCCACTGTCCCGTCTGTTCGTCTGAGAAGAGTATGTTTGCTCCGATGTAGGGAGTGACACATTTTATTTGGAGCAGGTTGAATGAAGTCCGTAATCGCTGATGGAACGAAAATTGTCCCCGCCAAAATAATTTGTGTCGGCAGAAACTATCTCGATCACATTAGAGAGATGGGCGGACCGGCACCTGAGTCGAAACCAACCATATTTCTCAAACCGAATTCATCATTATCTGTGGGCACTGAACGAATCATTGTTCCTTCAGAGTTTGGAACCTTACATCATGAAGTCGAGCTTTGTTTCATGATTGCAGATCGGTGCAAATCCGTGTCGGCGGTTGATGTCAGCGAGTTGATTTCATGCTGGGGAGTCGGGCTTGACTTGACGCTTCGTGACATTCAGGATACTGCGAAGAAATCGAGCGGACCATGGACAATATCGAAATGTTTTGATTCGGCTGCTGTGTTTGGCGAGTTTATCTCGTTTCCATCTGATTTCGATCCGCTATCTCTTGATATCCGACTATCTGTAAATGGTGAACTTCGTCAATCGGCGAACACAGGTCAGATGATTTTTACGCCGGGCGATATTGTCGAGTATGTCTCCAAATTCATGACGCTCGAGCCGGGTGATATTTTTATGACCGGGACGCCTAAAGGTGTTGGAGCGCTTCGCCACGGAGATTTCATCGAAGCGGAAATATCTGATCTTCCGAAACTGAGTGTAAGTGTAGACAGGCAATAGAATGTCTGTAATCATGCTTAAACAAACCAAACATCGCTGATGTCAAAACGAATCGCAATTTCAGGATCATCAGGGCTGCTCGGTTCGGAGCTGGTTCCATCTCTGGCAAATGGTAATTACTCGTTGCTCCTGTTGATTAGAAATGAAAAACCTCACGATTCGGACACTGAAACACTGCTCTGGAATCCACACGAGCGAATACTGGATGTTGAGAAGCTGGAAGGTGTAGATGTTGTTATTAACCTCTCCGGCGCTGGAATTGCCGACTCTCGCTGGACTGATGCCCGCATGAAACTGATCCGCGACAGCAGGATCGACACGACAAGGTTCCTTGCGGAGTCGATCGCCGGTTTGAAGAAAAAACCCGGGTTATTCATGTCAGCATCAGCGACCGGTATATATGGTGACCGCGACCCGGATGAATTGCTCGATGAATCAGCCTCGTTAGGCAGGGGATTCCTCGCTGATCTTTGCAGTGACTGGGAAGGCGCGGCACAAGCGGCTGTTGATGCAGGCATTCAAACAGTCTTTCTGCGAACAGGCATTGTTCTGACACCGAAAGGCGGCGCTCTTGCTCGGTTGTTGCCCATATTCGGAAAGGGGCTTGGCGGCAGGATAGGCAGCGGCAGGCAGGTGATGAGTTGGATCTCAATCGATGACTGGATTGCAGCCATCAGGTTTCTCATCGAGAAAAACAGCATAAGCGGGGCGGTGAATCTGGTCGCTCCGGAGGCGGTCTCAAATGCAGAGTTTTCCGGTACGCTCGGAGATGTTCTCGGAAGGCCGTCATCAGCGGCAGTTCCGTCATTTGCCGCAAAACTGACGCTCGGAAAGATGGCAGTCGAGACTGTTCTTGCCGGTCAAAGAGTCATCCCGAAAAAGCTCATGGAATCCGGATTTGAGTTCGCTTTTCCACGGCTCAGAAATGCTTTGGAACACCTTCTGCAGAATAATTCCGAGAACGCATGATCCAACTGGCGGGATCAATTGACAACGCTGTGATGTTACCATACATTTGAGCAAACGAATTTGTAAATTATGAGAGGAGAAACTAATGACACCGGTTGAGAAAAGCGTACTTGAGGGGCTCAGCAAGGGAATACAAGCGGAACTCGCAGCCTATGTTTTTTACAGAAAAGCGATGGATGTTACTAACGACAAGAAGGTCAAAGAGATTCTCGCGTGGCTCGCCGAGGAAGAAAAACAACACTACAAACTTATCGAGCATCAGTATGACAGTCTTGTTCGGTCGGAAAGGTGGGTGTCATACAACGATATTATGCGTCGGGAGGATCTTCCTGATCTTGACGAGAAAATGGAAGAAGTCCACGACAAGTACATTGACGAAGTCGATGAAAATATGACGCCTAAGAGAATTCTCGAGATTGGTTTACTGCTGGAGCAACGTGCCCGCGATCTATATGCTGAACTGGAAAAGAAAGTCGACGACCCGGAAGGGAAGGAGACATATCAGTATCTCGTAAGATTTGAGACCGGACATATCGCCAAGATCGAAGCGATGATGAAAGCAATGGGATTCGCATAGTCCTACAGGTCGAAGTTTTTCAGTTCCGATGTTTCACGCGAACCGCAAAGTCTTGCAGTTCATATCCGCCTGAAATGTGATACTTGCTGGAACATCATACCTCAGATGGGCATGACCTGCGGGATTTTGTGAATTCAGTCAGCGTTCAACGCAACTCA
>JAJRZO010000106.1 GCA_024275215.1 Candidatus Zixiibacteriota bacterium
ATCCCAAGGATAGGGACACTGGATTTGCCGATCAGGCGAGCTGTAGCCAGAAGTGTTCCGTCGCCGCCGACTGAAACGATAATATCACTTTTTGATGCCAGTTCCGACTCAGGCACTACCGACCCGAACCGTTCGCCGAGATCATTCAGATCGCCGCAAAGAAAAAGAGATATAGAATGGCGTTCGCTCCAGTCAATGATGCGCCTGAGTATATCTTTGGCTCCGGCTCTTTGAAGGTTTGTTACTACTCCGAGATTCTTCATCTTACGTTAACTCAATATTAGTGCATTTGGCAGACGAGGAGAGACTATCCCAATTGCTTTAATTGACTCAAATGCAAACTGACTTTGTTGCCCCCGCGAAAGCGGGGGTCTATTTAACATCCACGTGTTCAACGGATTCCCGCCTGCACGGGAATGACAATTTGTGTTATTATGACCATGGGCTAACTGCCTTCCGTGTCTACTGGGACAGCCTCTTCCGGTCTGCTGCATGAGACCAGTCATGAATAATGACAGCTCAGACATTCACTGATCCCTCGCAATAATATAATCTGCGAGAAAAACGAGCGTTTCCGCTTCCCTGCCGATACCGCTGATTTCAGCTTTCGCCTCATCAATCAACTGGTGCGCAATCGCGCGCGATTCATCGAGTCCGACAGCACGCGGAAAAGTCGCTTTCTTATTACGTTCATCGGAGCCGATGTCTTTTCCAAGCTTTTCCTGTGAGCCGGTAATATCCAGAATATCATCGACAATCTGAAAAGCGAGACCGATCCTTGATCCGTATGCCGAGAAAACTTCCTGCTCCTGCTGATTTGCTCCAGCGAGCATTGCGCCAAGCTTCACTGCGACAGCAATTAGAGCACCTGTCTTCCTGCGATGAATATACTCGATACTTTCACGGTTTATGTCGGAACCTTCAGCCTCGACATCCGCCACCTGTCCGGCAAGCATCCCTGTGATACCAATCGCTCTTGCGACTTCGTGAACCACTCGCTGATTATCAGCGGCAGAAAGCAACTCAAACGCGAGCGCATGGAGGGCATCTCCCGCAAGCACCGCGATAGCCTCACTGAATTCCTTATGCAACGTCGGCTTGCCGCGCCTGTAATCATCATCATCCATACACGGAAGATCATCATGTATCAGCGAATATGTATGAATCAATTCGAGTGCACATGCGGGAGCGATAATATCCGCAGGATTCTTCCCGAACGATTTGTAGGCCAGCATCGCAAGAACAGGACGAAGCCGTTTGCCGCCCGCGTTAAGACTGTACCGCATCGCAGAGCCGAGCGACTCAGGAACATCGGGATCATCAGGAATCACGCTCAGAAGATAGTCGTTGACAAGATTCCTCAGCGATTCGATCTCAGCCCTGCACGCTTCAATTGCCCTTAGCGATGTTTCACTCGCCATTATCCGCTTCCTCGAAATCGGTCAGGTTCAGATTGCCGGATGAGTCCTTCGTGAGCTGCTTGATCTTTTCCTCCGCAGCGGAGAGCCGTGAGTTCAATTCACGAGAGAGACGGATTCCCTCCTCGAACAGCTCGATTGCATTTTCGAGCGGAACATCACCAGATTCCAGTTTCTGAACATTTTGTTCGAGACGCTCCAGAATCTTCTCGAATGGTTCCTGATCTTTCATTTTGTCTTTTGTCATGTTCACTCCAGAAGGAAACGAGATAAAGCCCATTTATCAATAGAAATCTACGGGTCTTGCCTTGCGATGACTTCTCCCGTGATCCTGCCCCGTGACAATTCAACCTCGATCCTGTCTCCCTTGCTGACTTCATTTGATTCACGAACAACATCCATACCCGGCAGCCGTCTGCAAACTGCATATCCCCTTGCAAGTACCGCGCGCGGCGAGAGGGCAATCAGTTTTTCATCAAGTATGGATAATCTCGCTCGGTATAATTCGACCATACGATTGATCGAGTCGGTCATTCTGGAGTAAGCTTCATCCAGACGCAGGCGAGGTGTTCGAAGCAATTCATCAGGTTTGCGCAATATGTAGCTTTGACTCGCAGCATTTAACCGCGCTCTCGCAGACTCGATCAATCTCACAGAATCAGTCGCGAGCCGCGCGCGCAAGTCTGCAAGTTTTTCTTCCAGCTCACCCCGGTCGCTAAGCGCAATTTCAGCGGCTGCCGATGGAGTCGGCGCACGAAGGTCTGCGACCAGATCGGAAATCGTGTAATCGATCTGATGTCCCACGGCAGATATTACGGGTATCTCCGATTCAAATATAGCCCGCGCAACAACCTCTTCGTTGAACGACCAAAGATCCTCAATCGATCCCCCTCCCCGCCCGACAATCATCACATCCGCCTGTCCATGCTCATTGACAGTGCGAATCCCCTCAGCGATCTGAAACTCCGCTCCGGGACCCTGCACCGCGACAGGACAAATAATTATCCGGCAGGATGGCGACCTGCGCCTGATGATATTTATCATGTCTCTCACTGCGGCGCCTGTAGGTGATG
>JAJRZO010000107.1 GCA_024275215.1 Candidatus Zixiibacteriota bacterium
AGGGAGCCGATACTCTTGACATCCTGCGTCAGATCAACGACAGCAAAGTTGAACTCGCGTTTGTTGTCGGCGCTGACCCGCTGACGGTTTATCCCGACAACGAGTTCGTCTGCAAATCTCTTTGCAAACTGGAGACTCTCATTGTTGCCGACCTGTACTTAACAGAAACTGTTAAAGCAGCAGATGTTGTGCTCCCGATGTCGAGCTGCATGGAAACATCGGGGAGTTTCTGCAACTGGGAGAACAGGATTCAGACTTTCGAGCAGGTGATAAAGCCGCTTAGCGATTCCAAGCCTGTATGGATGATATTTGCCGATCTCGCAAAAACTCTTGAAACGGATTTTGCGTTGGATTCGAGCGAGGCGGTCTTCAATGAATTCAGTAAACTGCTGCCGGACGGGTTGCCATGCGAGTTTTCTTCTGTACCTGATGACGGACTCAGGTTGAGTACCAATGCTGCCCTTAACAGGACTGCGGGATTTCAGGCGATTGTCAGAAGAGAGCCTGAAGTGGATAACGATCAGAGCATATATCTTCTAAGCGGTAACGGCGATCATCATCTGGGGCGAAATAGAACAACCCGTTCAGACAGTCTGAATCGTTTTATGAGCGAGCCATTCATCGGGCTTTCGGAAAAAGCGGCAGCAAGTCTTGCGCTTTCTGAAGGCGATCTCGTGAAAGTCGAAAACAAGTTTGGCAAACTGATTGGACAGGTCAAATATATTGCGGGTCTCAGGGATGATGTCGTATGGATTCCGGATAATTTCCCGGAAATCTCGGCAAATGTGTTGAAGAATCGCAAGTATGATATCGACAAAGCAACGGTGGTGAAGGTCTGATATGGACTGGATAACGATAGTCATAATTGCTGTCAAGGTAGTTGTGGTCTTTGCGGTGTTGCTGACCGGCTGCGCGTGGATGACATGGCTTGAGCGCAAACTGGTCGCCAGAATTCAGACAAGGCTCGGTCCCATGAATGCTGGTTTCCAGGGGCTTCTCCAGCCTATTGCGGATATGATCAAGCTGCTGTTAAAAGAGGACATTTCGCCCAAACATGTCGATAAGATGATCTATGCGCTTGCGCCGCTTGCTGCATTCATTCCGGCAACATTGTCGATTGCTGTCGTACCGTTCGGGAGTAGTGTCGAGCTGTTCGGCAGGCATATCGATTTGGTTATATCGAATCTTAATATCGGAATACTCTATGTTCTGGCTGTAACATCATTGGGTGTGTATGCAATCGCGATGGCGGGTTGGTCATCGAATTCCAAATACTCGCTTCTCGGTGGAATCCGATCTGCGGCACAGATGATTTCTTATGAGATTGGACTTGGATTGTCAATAGTAGTAGTTGTTCTGTTGTCGGGAACAGTCAATCTTGTTGAAATGGTAAACCAGCAGAGTTCGATTCTCCAATGGAATGTCTTTGCAAACCCTGTGGCGTTCCTGATCTATTTTATCTGCGCGGTTGCCGAGACTAACAGGAACCCGTTCGATTTACCTGAGGCAGAGAGCGAACTTGTCGCAGGTTATTTCACTGAGTATTCGTCGATGAAGTTCGGCATGTTCTTCGTGGGAGAATATGCGAATATGATAACAGTCGGTGCGATTGCGACCACATTGTTCTTCGGCGGATGGCAGGGACCATTCCTGCCGCCGGTTTTGTGGTTCGTCATCAAAGTCGCAGCGTTCATGGTGTTCTATATATGGACAAGAGGGACACTGCCAAGATTCCGTTATGATCAACTGATGAATTTCGGGTGGAAAGTCCTGCTTCCTGTTGCGGTCCTGAATGTTCTCGTGACAGCGTTGATTAAGTTGTGGTGATTGAAGCTGATGATTGAGTTTATCAAAAGATATTTCCTTGCGATACCGATAGGGTTCTTCACGACGCTGAAGAATATGTTGCGCAAGCCGGTCACTTTCCAGTATCCGAAAGAGAAAGTTCCGATGTATCCTCGATACCGGGGATTACATTTCCTTGAGCGTTACGAGGATGGAACAGAGCGCTGCGTATGTTGCGGATTATGCGCTGCGGCATGTCCGGCTGACGCGATCTTTATGGAACCTGAAGAGACCGAGAAAGGCGAGCGGAAAGCGAAGCTTTACGAGATTAACATGCTCAGGTGTATCTTTTGCGGCTTCTGTGAAGAGGCGTGCCCCGAAGAGGCGATATTTCTCGGCAAGGAATATGAGTTTTCAGATGACGATAGAAGTAAGTTCATATATACTAAGGACGATCTGCTTGTGAAATGGCCGCGTACGAAACCATCGGCGGTTAATTTCATCAGGAAAAAACGCAGACCGTTCATGGAATAGGATCACTCGGTGGAACTGTTGATA
>JAJRZO010000108.1 GCA_024275215.1 Candidatus Zixiibacteriota bacterium
ATGATCAGGACAACAAATGTGATCGAACGATGTTTCAGAGAGGTCAGACGACGGCTCAAGGTGATGGGTTGCTTCCAGAACTCTAAAAGCGCTGACAGAATCATCTTCGCGTTGTTCTCGTATTTAAACTCAAAATGGCAGAGAAACAACCAGAGAATAACTGCCGTTCGAAATATATACAGAAAGGCTGCCTGATACAAAATTATGAGGATACACAAATTTACACATTCTTCTGGACAGTACCTCGTGTTTTAACAGGATTACTTTATTATATCAGAACGTTCCACCGCTTTGAACATTGGCTGAAATGTTCCATCCTGCATTTTGAATTCTCTCTCGAAAATCACCTGAATTTTGTGAGGGTCGATCAATCTGGAATCGTATACAAATATCGCCTTGTGATTCGCCGCATAAGTAGTGATGCTTTCGATTCCGGGTACGTTCTCGAACATGCCCGTAAAAAATCCTGATGTACCGCGGCATTTCAGACCATCAACCGTGAATTCGACTGTCGAATCGCCGGTTGCTCCGAGCGCGATCTCATTGGTCGGAAAGAAAAACATCGATTGCAGAAAATAGCCGCCTACCATGAGAACCAATACAAGAATCGGAATAATAATCTTAGGCAGTTTCATCAGGGGTGCTCCTATAACGCTTTCACTTCGAGACAGTTCTCAATCGGACAAACCTCGACGCATTCGAGACAGTTTACACAATCACGATGAGTCACTTTCCGCAATCGCATGACATCCACTCCGAAATGGCATCTCTTGTTGCACAGTGTACAATCAGTGCATGTTTCAGTATTTCTCGTGATTTTGACAAGACCGATTTTTGAAAATGGGTCAAGTGTGGCAGCCAGCGGGCAAAAATACCTGCAAAAAAACATCGGCTGAAAGAAAGATCCGATAACGAATACGACTATGACACTAATGCTGATCCAGCCAAGACTGCCGTGACCCATTCCTGAAAACATCAGGTAGAACGGATCATAGCCGCGAAACATGAGGTCACCAATTGTATATGTGTAATATAGGATTGCGGCGAGAGCGAAATATCGGAGGTGTCGCAGATATTTGTCAAATGCGTGGGGAATCCGTGGCCTTCCTTTCCATATCTTGTCCCCGATTCTTCCTATCCACTCAGCTATTGTTCCGAGCGGACATACCCAGCCACAAAAAGATCGCTTTATCAGGATTGTGAGAAGAAGAATTCCGATGAACATCGAGAGGTTCAACGGCGCCAGTGCGCATGTAAAATTGCCTTCGGTAAAAAGCCCGTAAATAGATTCGACTCCGCCGAACGGACAAAACGCTTCGAAACCATTCGTTCCCAGACCGAATGCAAGATATGTGATAGATACGAGAAAAAACGCCTGAAAAAGATACCTGACAACCCTGATGCTCATTATTCCTCCAGTCGAAAACAGCGATTTCCGCGCCGCAAATCCACATTGTCATGATCGCGAATATAAATCACACACGGGGAAAACCAAGACAAATTTCATTTCAAAACGATGCAGGAACAAACAGCGTCTAATCAATCAGTTTCGCCTGCTTCAGTTTTTCCAGCATCGCCTCGACATGCGTAGCAGGCCAGTAAACACGGCCACATGACGGGCATATTGTAAATTTCTTTTGGGTCGCATATACATACGGCCAGACCTTCTCCTTTACATCCTCGCGAGAGATCGGAACCAGCACACCGTTATCGATCAGGCATCTTGTAAGCACTCTTGTCCTGTCTACCGAAAGCTGTCTAATACTGATGACCTGCCTGAGTTGCTCCCACGGATCATCTTCAGTTAGCAGTATAACATCGCGTGCAAGCTTCATATCAGTGAGACCGCTGTTTCTCGTCAGAATAGTCCTGCCTTCATCTAAGGCGACATCGAGGATTTTGCTGGCAATATGACTATCAATAAACGCGGTATCATATCCGATCATGCGCATATAGTTCGCGAGCCTGCCGACTGTCGAATCGCACAGGAACCTTTGAGTATCGTAAGCGTTTGACATCTTTACTATGTTAATATATACTGTTTGACCTTGTGTAAAGCCCAATTTAACAGTTCGAAAGGCAGCACGGCAACACAACCTGTTCGATGAATTCATACAATGTCTGATACATCAAGAAAAAACAATCTAAAGAGGGTACGCGGATATCTCGGTAATTACCGCCACTATCTTTATGCTGGCGCAGTTGCCATTGTGCTGACAAGTCTGTTCAGCCTCACAGTTCCCTGGCTGATCAAAGATGCTATCGAGAGTCTCGAAAAGGGCACTGCCACGAGGGGAACCATGTTTTACTATGGTATCGCAGTTGTCGGGGCGGCATTGCTGGGCGGGTTTTTCATGTTCTTCCTGCGCAGGACAATTATCTGGGCATCGCGGATGATTGAGCGCGACATCAAGAACGAACTGGTCGCGCAACTTCTCAGGCTTCCGAGATCATACTACAACAAGACCCGCACCGGCGACATCATCGCCCGTCTGTCAAACGATGTCGAGGCTGTGCGGCTGATGGTCGGCCCGGGGATCATGCAATTCTCCAACACCGCTGTCATGGGATCTTTCGCGCTTGTTTTGATGATTGTACTCAGCCCGAAACTGACTCTTGTCGCCATGCTGCCATTTCCGATTCTGGCATTCACATTCAAGAAAGTCGCCGCACGTGTCTACGCACTCTTCTACAACATTCAGGAGCATTTCTCGACAATCACCGCTTTCGTGCAGGAGAATGTCTCCGGTGTCAGGGTTGTTAAAGCCTACAATCAGGAAAAGAGCCAGATCGGTGAATTTGGCGATCTCAATGACGAATATGTCCGATTGAACCTCAAGCTCGCCCGATTGCAGGCGTTTTTCCAGCCGATAGTCGGACTTGAGGTTGGTTTGATTCTCGTGACAGTGCTGTTTTTCGGTGGGCGTTATGTCATTTCAGGGTCGTTGACTCTCGGTATTCTCGTAGCGTTCATGCTCTATTTGACAATGCTTGTCTGGCCGGTGATGGCCATCGGCTGGACTCTTACTCTTTATCAGCGTGGAATGGCATCGCTCGGCAGAATTGAAAGCATCCTCGAAATCGTGCCGGAAGTGCGGGATACAGATGATGTGACGGATATCGAGACAATAAAACCCGATATCAAATTAAACAATCTCTCTTTCGCATATCCCGGTACAGACAGATATGTTCTCAGGAATATCAGCCTGCATATACCCGCCGGCAGGACAACAGCGATCGTCGGCAGGACGGGTTGCGGCAAGTCGACACTTCTCGACCTGATTGTCCGCGCATACAGAATTGAAGACGGCGGAATCGAAATAGGCGGAATCGATATCAACAGGATTCCTCTCGAAAAACTTCGGGAAATGATCGGATATGTGCCGCAGGAGTCATTCCTGTTTTCCGAAACGCTCTACGAGAATATCTCCTTTGGCCTGCCTGAGATTGACCGTGAGTTATCCGAAAAGGCTGCTTTGCTTGCGCAACTCAATGGTGATGTCACCGGATTCCCCGATGGATACAACACATTTATAGGCGAACGTGGGGTCACACTTTCCGGCGGTCAGAAGCAGCGAACTGCCCTCGCCAGAGCCATCGCAAGAGATCCGGAAATCCTGATTCTCGATGACGCATTTTCGGCTGTAGATACGGCAACGGAAGAATTGATACTCTCCGGCCTTGAATCTGTGATGGCTTCACGGACCACGATAATCGTCTCGCACCGTATTTCGACAATCAGGAAAGCTGATCTCATCCATGTGCTTGATGATGGACAGCTTGTCGCGTCCGGGACACACACCGAACTCATCGCGAAATGTCCACTCTACGCTGACATTGTGAAAAGACAGGAACTTGAAGAGCAACTGGAGAGGCTTAATTGAACGAGTATTTCCATGAGGATGAACTGACCGGCAAAGCGTACGATTCCCGGTTGATGAAAAGGCTGCTCGTCTATCTCAAGCCGTTCAGGAAATATGTTCTGATCGCGGCAGTCCTTCTCCTGCTCGGATCAGGTCTTCAGCTTCTCGGCCCTGTTGTGATCAAGTATGCGATCGATGAGTATATGATTCAGAAGGATATTCAGGGACTCGGTATGATTTGCCTGCTGTATTTAGGTCTGCTGATCCTCACTTTCGTTGTAACATGGGCACAGGTTTACACCATGCAGTGGGTCGGCCAGAAGGCGATCTACAAGCTCAGAATGAAGCTCTTTGCGCACCTGCAGGAACTCGACCTGAGATTCTACGACAGCAATCCTCTGGGGAGAATCATCACACGAGTCACGACTGATATCAATGCTCTCAATGAGCTTCTTTCGTCAGGAGTAGTGACTATCATCGGCGATGTTGTGATGCTGCTCGGTATTGTCGGATTTATGCTCGCGATCGACTTCAGGCTCGCGCTGGTTACTCTGACAGTGCTTCCGGTGCTGTCATTCGCGGCGTTCCTTTTCAGATCAAGAGTCCGAAACACATATCGCGACATCAGGCAGTACATCGCAAAACTCAATGCGTTTATTCAGGAACATGTCTCCGGCATGTTCATCGTACAGTCTTGCAGGCAGGAGGTGAAAGTCTACAGGAAATTCAAGGAGATAAACGAGGGACTTATGAAACAACATCACAGATCGGTGATGTATTTCGCTATCTTCTTTCCTGTCGTTAGAGTACTGTCGGCAGTATCTCTCGCGCTGATTATCTGGTATGGCGGCGGCGAAGTAATTCAGGGCGCGTTGACATTCGGAACTCTTGTTGCATTCACACAATATGTCGAACGATTCTACAGGCCGATTATGGATCTGTCTGAGAAATACAACATACTTCAGTCCGCAATGGCATCGGCTGAAAGAGTGTTTGGATTGCTCGACACGAAACCAAGCTTCGATAACAAACCGAGTCCAATAGAATGGAAACAATGCAAAGGCAAAGTCGGATTAGAAAAAGACTGGTTTGCGTACGATGATCAAGAATGGGTAATCGGAGACCTGTCGTTCAGTGTCGAACCGGGAGAGAAAGTAGCGATTGTCG
>JAJRZO010000109.1 GCA_024275215.1 Candidatus Zixiibacteriota bacterium
CCGTATCGTGCGCGGAAAATCTCCAGAGGCTGTCACAAAAGATGGGAAAGACAGGGAATTCTGTTTACGGAAATACATAGCGTCATTCCCGCGCAGGCGGGCATCCATTGAATGCGTTGATGTTAAATGGACCCCCGCCTTCGCGGGGGCGACAAAGCCAGAACTCCACTTGTGTAAATCAAAGCTTTTGAGACAGCCTCTGGACATTTGCCGCGCACGATACAGCACCTTCACTGCTGCCAGCGAGAACAAATATACTGGACACAAAGGAACAAGGTCGTGTTAACATTGTTTGTGACTACAACAATAGCTGACAAACTATGGCAATTGTAGAGAATAGTTGGAAAGATTAACTACACAACAACATTGAGGAGAACACAAAGTGTCTACAAAGTAAATCCAGGAACAACTCGTTGACAACATGAAACGGTGGCAGAAGATCGAAAATGCCTCTGTCGCATCAACTGGAAACATCATCGAAAAAACTGACAACCCAATCGTACGACTAATCATGGAGATCATCCAGCGCGATTCGCAGATGCACTATCGTGTGCAGGAAATGATCGCCGACAGTCTTCAGACAAAGACTCTGACTCTCACTCCGGAAGAACTGGGCGAGATATGGGACAAGGTCGAGAAGCATATTGAACTCGAAAAGAAAACCGTGCAGCTTGCAGAAGAAGCTCTCACTGCGCTCAAGGGCAAGCAAATGGTCGTACAGGAATATTTGCTGAACTACCTGCTTGAAGATGAGAACAAGCACAACAAAATTCTCGATGCGCTCGGAATCATCAAGAAAGGTTTGTATCCGTACGGCTAAACTTTGCTAATTATTCTGTAAGAATACACCGGCTGAGTTCACTTGGCCGGTTTCTTATTTCCGGGAGAAATATTCTACTATGCCAGCAGTCAAATCATCAACTGTGTGCTTCGATGACTCGACAGAAACCGCAAAACCACTCGCCTCAATCGCAGCAGTCGTCGATGGGCCAATCGAACAGATCGCACAGTTTTTCAACAATTCAGACGCCTGGTCGCCACCAAGATTATCCAGAAATCCCTCAAAAGTCGAACTGCTCGTGAACATGACTGCATCGGGAGGAAATTCAAACAGTTTGTTTTTGAAATGCTCCGGCCATTCGTGAAAATCAGTATTGTAAACATGCAATGGCAGAACATCAGCGCCAGCTTGCGCCGCAGCATTCTCAATGGTGCTGTCACCAAGATTGCCCCTGACTCTTACCAAAGTTGATCCTGACAGATCATTGTTACGAATCAATTCGTTCGCCAACGTGATGACAGTTGCTTCGGTTGGCACGAAGTCGGGCTTGACATGATATGCCGTAAGAGCGCGAGCAGTACCAGAGCCGACAGCGGCTATTTTATATGATGACAACCCCCGCAGATCTTCGCATCGGTCAAGATATTGCTGTATAAAAAACCTGACACCATTCTCACTTGTGAATACAAGCCAGCGTTTCTCACTTGTTATCCCGTCGAACCTGCTCCACTCACTGACATCATGCGCTTCGGTGATCGCTATCGTTGGATATGGAAGCACTTCTGCTCCAAGTTCCCGGAGCGTCCTGTATGTTCCGCGAGCCTGATCCGCAGGACGAGTCACCATCACGCGTTTTCCAAGTAGTGGCTTTCCCATTATCCATTCAATCTGCGATTTGAGATCGACGACATCGCCAATCACAAAAATTGCGGGAGCTTTGATACTCTCTTTTTCGACGACATCCGGTAATTTTTCGAGACTCGACACAAGAGATCTCTGCGTCGGATATGTACCTCGTTCGATAACAGCAGATGAAATATCTGGTGACATTCCCCCTGCTATGAGTTCAGTCACAACGTTTCTTATCTCGCGGACTCCCATATATATTACGATAGTGCCGCCTTTGGTTTTAGCAACCCAATCCCAGGGAATCGACTGTGCTGTCTTGTCTGACGCCTTGTGACCGGTCAGCATCAACAGAAAGGATGATTTGGTTCGATCAGTGCATGGAATTCCGGCGTATGTCGGAGCCGCAATGCCAGCTGTTACACCTGGAACAATTTCGAATTCGATGTTATGCTCGCGAAGAAACAGAGCCTCCTCTCCCC
>JAJRZO010000110.1 GCA_024275215.1 Candidatus Zixiibacteriota bacterium
CATACGGTGAAACCAATTTGACATAATGCTCGAACGCTGCATCACGCCAGTCTTTCGGTGACCTGCCTGTTAATATGATCCTGAACCTGATCATCAGTTCGATGATATCTGAATATGCACGCGGCGGGATCGCGGGCCGTCGAATTCGCAGAAGAATATCCCCTGCCATGTTCCCAGCACCAGATCGCCACTTTCGATAATCACTCTGACAGCTGACCCTACGAGTGTGGCTTTGATATGAGCGTCGGAATTGCCTTCTGCGTGCCGGAACTCACGAGACACCGGCACGAGTTTGCCGAGCATCATCAGAATATCGCGCTTGACTGTCGGATCTGCATTTTCGTTGATCGTGACTCCGGCGGTTGTGTGTGGGATATAGACAAGGCACGTTCCATTCGAGATGCCGGATTCTCTAACTGCTTTTCCGACTTGATCCGTAATATCGACAAGTTGATTGCGCTCGGATGTTCTAACATTGAGGGTAACCATTATGAGAACAGCGCCTCTACAAAATCACGCGGGGAGAATTCATCAAGATCATCGATCTGCTCACCAAGTCCTACAAACCTGACAGGTACTTTGAACTCCTCTGCTATTGCAATAACAATCCCGCCTTTGGCTGTACCGTCGAGTTTGGTCAGGACCAACCCTGTCAGGTCGATAGCCTGATCGAAGACTTTCACCTGTTGCACACCGTTCTGACCGGTTGTGGCGTCTATGGCAAGAAGTATTTCATGAGGAGCAGTAGGATCAGCTTTTGTAACGACGCGTTTAATCTTTTTCAACTCTTCCATCAGATTTGCCTTGGTGTGCAAGCGTCCCGCGGTATCTATTATCACAACATCGAGACCACGCGATTTCGCAGCCTGTACGGCATCGTATGCAACTGCCGCGCTGTCTGCACCCGGAGTCGAACGCACGAAGTCACATCCGACTCTGTCAGCCCAGATTTCAAGCTGTTCAATCGCCGCTGCACGAAATGTATCGCACGCCGCTATGATCACCGACTTACCATTCTGTTTGAATGTATTCGCGAGTTTGCCAATCGAGGTAGTTTTGCCTGTGCCATTCACTCCAACAACCATGATCACGAATGGTGAGACATCAGCCTCGAAAAAACTATCACGGTGATTGTCGGAGACAAGTATTTCGGAGACCTCACTTTTCAACATCTCAAGGACACTTTCCGGTTCGGCATTGCCTTCGGACTTCACTCGTTCCCTGAGTCCTTCGATTATTTTCTCAGTTGCACTGACGCCGACATCAGATTCGATCAGCGCTTCTTCGAGTTCCTCGATAAGATCATCATCAACTTTCGCATGGAGGCCGATGACTGATTTAACTCGTCCAACCAGATTCGACTTGGTCCGTGTCAGTCCATCCTTGAGTCGTTTTAATGAGAACTTCATACTTCTGAACTCACCGCCTCTTCTTCGACATCAGCCGCGTTCCCGTCTTGAATGAGCGGGTCGATTTCGTCCACATCATCGAGATTCACGCTTACAATCTGGGAGACTCCCGGCTTCTCCATCGTCACACCATAAAGAACATCGGCTGCTTCCATCGTGAGCTTGTTATGGGTGATTATGACAAACTGCGTGGTCTCTGAGAATTTCCGTATCATCTTGAGAAAACGAACAATGTTTGCGTCATCGAGCGGGGCATCAACTTCGTCAAGCACGCAGAACGGAGACGGCTTCACAAGATAGAGCGAGAAAAGCAATGAGATCGAAGTCAGCGCCCTCTCCCCTCCCGAAAGCTGCTGAATAGAGAGAACTTTCTTTCCACGTGGGCGTGCCTTAATGATGATATTTGCCTCCAGCGGATCAGTATCCTCTTCGAGTCGGATATCAGCCTCTCCCCCCTCGAAGAGTTCACGAAACACTTCCTGGAAATTTTCCCGGACTTTATCGATTGTTTCAGTGAACAGTTTTCGCGCAGTTGTATTGATCCTCGTAATTGTAGATTTGAGATCATCCTTTGCGGACATAAGATCATTAACCTGCTCATCGAGGAATTGGTAGCGTTTGCTCTGCTCTTCATATTCATCGAGAGCAAGCATATTAACCGGACCAATTAAGTCGAGACGATGCCGGAGTTTTTCGAGTTCGCTTTTCATTTCTGCGCGTTTCTCGTCCGACAGCTCGACGCGCATGGAACTTTTTGACGGGTCGAAATCATAGTGTTCAATCGAGTCCTGAATATGATTCGCTTTGCGCGCTCGCACAGATGAAAGCTCAAGATCAAGTTTGTGCAGATTCTCGCGGAATCCGTTCAACTCTCGTCTTGCATTCTTGAGATAGCCATCCAGATCGGAGAGTTTGTCATCGAATTCGGCAATCTCTGAATTGATTGCGACGACGCCTGCTCGCTTTGTCTCAGCTTCCTCGTATCGATTCTTGAGATTAACTTCACCCTCACGGATCAACCTCCGACAATCGACAGCCGTAGTCAGGTATTCAGACTGCTGTTTTTCACGAGTAACAATCGTATCAACAATGTCAGTCCTCAGTTCCGTCATTCTCTGGTGGTTTGATCGAAGAGTATCCAGTTGTCCCTCGGCGCCGACAAGTTCCATTCTCAGCTTGTTGGCTTCTCTCTCAGAATCCCCGCTTAGCTGTTCCGCTTCGACAGATTCTTTTCGGAGTTGCTCTACTTCCTGTTCAATCTCAACATGTTGCCTCTGCAACCGTTCGAGTTCGCCGTCGACCTCTCCTTTGTCACGAGTAATTGATTCCAGAATCGTGCTCAATTCATCTCGTACTTTTTCCTTCTCGGCTTTCTGTCGCTCCAGCGATGCCAATTCGTATTCAAAGCCAGCAAGCTCAACTCTGATCTCATTTGAATGTTTTTCTGTTTTGCTTAACCTGGTATCAAGCTCATTGATTTGCCGGATCAGTCTTGCAAGTTTCTCCGCTTCGAGAGATCTTTCGTTCTTCAATGATTCGAGTTCTGCAATAATCTTCTCACGATCAGCCGACAACTTTTCAATCTCCTGCTTTCTTCCAATCAAAACAACTTCGTGCAAACCTGCGGCACGAACCATGCCATTGGAAGCCGTCAATTCACCGTCATGTGTCCAGAGATTGCAATCAGAGGGTGCATCAGGAATCGAATCGGAGGATGACTCACACAAGTAGTGATCCGCGAACAGAAAATCGAGCACATCCGAGAGACCATCGTCTCCCCTCACAAGCTCCCGCACCGGAGTGATATTAGCAGAATCCAGAGACTTCCGTTGTCCGTTTAATTCCTTCGCTTTGCTTTTGATTATCAGCGCAACCCTGCCGAGTTTTTCGTTCCTGATCCTTTCGATAACCCTCGATGCGACATCCGAATCCTCGACAACAAAGAACGAAGCATACTCGCCTAGTACTGCCTGAATCAATCGGGAGTGTTCCGGATCAGTCTGCACAAGGTTGGCAACAGTATCAAGGACGCCGGGGATTTCCTCTTTGATTCTACCAAGTGCTGCTGCGCCTGAACCATAACCCTCGTATTCCGAGACGACTCCTTCGAGAAATTCGATCCTGCCGGTTATCCTATCCAGCCTCGATTCGAGTTGACGAATCTGCTCATCAATTCCTGCAAACGTCTCCTCATGATTCGCTTTCTCAGCCAGACTCCTGTCAAGATTAGTTTTTATTGTTTCAAGATTGCCCTCTGTTTCCGAGGCCTTAGTCGCTGTTTCTTCGCGCTGAGAAGAAACGCGATTTATGTCCTGCTTCAAACGTTCAATGTCGTTGTCTAATTCAGTGAGCTTTTTACTGTCAGATCCATACTGAAGATCGAGACTCAGTTGACTTTCTCGCTTAGCAGCCAAACGATTTTTCAATTCGGCAAGCGCTGCAAGTTTGCTGTCCAACTGTTTCCTGATCGAGTTAAAATGCTGGAGTCGTTGTTCAAACTCTGATTCTTTTCCCGACAGCTTGACATTGAGAGCGTCAATGTGCTGCGCTGAATCATCTTGTTGTTGCTTGTTCTCTTCGATCTCGTTGTCGAGCGAATCCCTGCGCTTATGCAGACTGTCAATGTCCTGTCCTGCTTGTTCAAACAGCTCCTTAGAACTCCGAGCTTTTTCTTTCAACACAGAAAGTTCGTTCTCAAGATTGTGACAACCTTCGACTGCCCGTTCCAACTCGGCCTGAACATCTCTTAACGCCTGCTCTTTTTCAGCACGAGTGAGAGAAAGATTCTCTCTTTCGAGTTCAAGCTTCTTCTCATTCGCCGAAAGAGAATCGGCTTTTGTCTTTGTCTCATCAAGTTCACGACTCAGACGCTTTTCGCTTTCTTCAAATCGATGCCATTCAGCAGAACTAAGGGACACTCCAGTTCGTTTGATTTCTTCCATCAGCGAGCGATGTCGTTCTGCTTTTGAGACCTGCCGTTTGAGCGATGACACCTGCGCACCGACTTCCGCAAGGACATCCTGCAATCTGAGCAAATCAGCTTCAGTCGCATCAAGTTTGCGGATCGCCTGCCGTTTGCGCTGCTTGTATTTTGTTATCCCCGCAGCCTCTTCAAAAAGATACCTGCGATCCTCAGTCTTATCAGACAGGAGAACATCAACCATGCTCTGTTCGATAACAGAATAAGCTGACGGTCCAAGACCGGTATCGAGGAACATGTCGGTAATATCTTTGAGACGACATGGGGTCCTGTTGATAAGAAACTCGGAATCACCCGACCTGAACAGCCTGCGAGTGATATTGATTTCGTTGTATCCCGACGGCACCGTCTGGTCATGATTATCGAATGTAAGTGACACTTCAGCCATGCCGAGCGGTTTGAAATCTCTGGTTCCCGCGAATATGATCTCCTCCAGCCGGGATCCGCGAAGCACAGACATACGTGATTCGCCGAGAACCCATCGGATCGCATCAAGCAGATTAGTTTTGCCGCAACCATTGGGACCGACAATGCTCGTTATGCCGCGTTTGAAAACCAGATTTGTCTTTTCTGGAAACGATTTGAATCCCAGTAACTGGAGTTTGGAAAGGTGCATATCGCCCTCTTATTCAGTTTTTCCCGTACCCAGTGTCGATAACACACCGAGTAGCGTCCGGATAACTTCCGATTGACTTCCGGCGTTATCCGATTTGATCTCTACGTTATGAACTGGTCGTCCCCAGCTTCCGAACACTCCGACTCTGAGAGGGGCGCCCGATGCAAGGCTGACAGCCGCATTGAAACAACTACGGCTTGGATCAAGATCGAGCACAAGACTGCTTTTGAGATTCCTGATCCTCGTCAGGAAGCTACTGTTCGGAAAATCATACCACGACAACTCGGTTCGATTGGGAGTGAATATCCGGTACCCTTCGCGGCGGGCAATTTGTCGTACATTGTCATCCGGCATCGAAATAAGACATATTTCCGATGCTGGAAACGCCAGTGACAGTTGTTCAGACTCGCTTAAAACCTCAGACCGTCTGATTTTGTCGGAAGGGAGAAGCACCACGACTCTTCCCGCTTTGCCGAAATACCTTCCGAAATCGACAATGACTTCACTCAGACTTTTCCTGAGCAGTCCGACACGAAATTGCTGCAATATCGATTTAATCTTGCGCATTATCAAGTTTCGAGGAATCGATGAATGCTTCCCAGTTGTCCTTTGTAATTTTCAGTTTTACCGAACTCCAGCCACGCTTGTGAAATGAAGCGATTTCCTTCATCGGGTGACCGTAAACAGATCCGGATATGAATTCCCATCGACCAAGAGTAACATCAAGCTCGCGTTCCGCCCGGAAAAGATTCTCATCACCGGGTTTGAAAAAACGTGCAAACACAGTATCACCATCGGCCACAACACTCGCCCAGCTTTCCTGTGTAGAAGTAAACATGACTTCAAGACTGTCCGGATAAATCTTGACCGGACCATCCGCGCCCGAATCGACTATAGATGTTCCTGCCGCATTCAGGTCAGTATTTATCTCTTTGTCAACACCCAACTGATCATCAGGTATTTGCTGAGATGGCATACTTTCCGATGACTCAGCCTCATTTGTCACGGCGTTATCCGTACCCGGCTTTTCTGAAGATATGCTGATATATACCACCACAATCAGCAGACAAAACACAACCGCTCCAACAATAACAAGATACTTTACAACATCGTGTTTGCCTGAGTTTTCACTTTCGTCTGACTCCGGCTCTGCAGTCTTGTCAGATAAAACGCCCGAATTCGACACTATACCTGATTGACCTGCGGGGACCGAATCGACAGTATCAAGCTTCTTTGTCTTGCTGGCGGATTTGGTCGATGCGTGACGAGTTTTCTTCTCACTCTCCTTCGGTTTATCCGGTGGTGTGAATGTACCCGCCTTTATTCTCGCATATTCGAGACCAAGAGCTTCTGCATACGATTTGGTGAACAATTCACAGTACAGATCACCAGGGAATCCGTCTTTCCTGTCCTCTTCGATGGCTTGCAGATACTTGATGTTTATCTTTGTACGATCAGAGACATCCTCAAGACTCAGTTCCTGTCGTTCCCGCTCATTCTTAAGCAGTTTTCCAACAGTGAGCATATCTCCTTCATTTGCGAATTCTATCATCTATATTAAACCTACTCTCGCAGTCGTTCAAGCAGTTCGGCGAAAAGAATCGCCGGAAAACCAATGATATTATCAAGATACCCCGTGTGTTTTTCAACTAAAAACTTACCCATCCCCTGTATTCCGTAAGCGCCGGCTTTGTCGTCAGGCTCACCTGTCGCCACATATTCGCTAATCTGGTCGTCTGTGAGATTACGAAATGTAACACAACTATCACTTGTTCCGATCTCCTCGCGGTTCCGATCCAAATCGAGCAGCACAATAGATGTGTACACATGATGATCCCGACCTGACAGTCTCGTCAGATGAGAGACTGCATCCGATCTGTCACGCGGCTTTGAAAGCGTCTCGCCATCGAGTACAACAATTGTGTCGGCTGCAACGACAATCCCACTTTCCATTCCAAAAGTTCCCTCTGACGCTTTATGCTTCGTGGCAATCACAGACCGAGCGACCGGATCATCAGGAACAGACGACATATCGAGAGTCTCCTCGCCATCTGTCACGTACCGATCGAAACTGACGCCGAGCTTCGTAAGGATTTCCGATCTTCGCGGAGATTTCGATGCCAACCGAACAGGTCGCCCATCAATCAATGCGGCAATTCGTTTCTTGAGATCATCCGAATAATCTATCGTGAATTGTGTCATTCCCTGCTGTCCAGTATGATCGTAACCGGTCCCCAGTTTTCCAGACTGACATTCATCTTTGCACCAAAAACACCCGTCTCCGTCTTGATGCCGGCGTTCACACATTGCTTTATAAATAGATTGTAAAGATGTTCCGCTTCAACAGGTTCCATTGCATCGGCAAAACTCGGTCTGCGACCCCGTTTACAGTCAGCCTGAAGCGTAAATTGTGAGACAACAAGAACCTCATATCCAAGGTCGAGGCATGAGAGATTCATCTTACCGTTATTGTCCTCGAATATCCTGAGATTCAGAGACTTACCCACCATCAGCTTAACATCATCTTCAACATCGTTTTTGCCTGCGCCAACGAATATCAGGAGACCTTTTCCGATCTTTCCGACGATTTTTCCGTCCACCGAAACCGATGCTCTGTTCACCCGCTGCAACACAACTTTCATAGCGGGCAATATTAGGTGAAGTGAACGAAACTGTCAATATAATACTCTGCGTCTGTGGGGGCTGACCTCCTGAGGTTGTCCCAAACGTCTTGATTAACTCAAGTGGAAACTGACTCTGTCGCCACCGCGAGGCGGGGGATCCATTTAACATCAACGCGTTCAATGGATTCCCGCCTTCGCGGGAATGACACTATTTTACTTTGAGTGCTCGCAGGGGCACAGCCCCTGCAGGTACTGTATTGTAACTGTCTGCTGGTGCCCCACCCTTTGGGTGGGACAAAACTGTACTGATGATAGAGAAAACCACCCGAAGGGTGGGCCACCCAAGCCATGGCAAGGTCAATCCAACAATTCACCCAGCCTGAAATCCGTCAACTCGGCGGTTATCGATCCGACGAGGACTTTGGATTTCATCAGCACAGGCATCTTGAGACGATCATCAGTCAGCCAGACCGTCAGCCTGCCTTCGTGTTTGAATATCCCCGCAGATTTCAGGAGCGGTTCGACTTTGAGACATTTGAACTTGCCCGCATCGACATCAATTTCCTCACGAGCATGAACGATTACTTCAAGGATATGACATTTCTTTTTCGTGTAGTTGCTCATACTGATTGTATCGCCGACTTCAAGATCGAGCGAGCGAATATAATACAAGCTCGATAATACATCCTGAATATAGTCATCGACCATGATCGTATCACCATCTTCATACGCAAGCCCCCGATACTGGTCGAAATCCTGAACTATATCACTGCTGTAACTTCCCTCTCGAAGGTGTTTCTCGAAATGCCAGGGAAACATTCCGTAAGCATCGAACCAGGTCTCACCATGGTCGCGGACCTTGTAAAATTTATCGAAAAACGAATGAGATTGCGCTCGCGTTGTTATCATGTAACAGAGTCGTCCATTATACTCAAAAACAGAATCAACAGACATCTCGGCATATCCCGCAGTGACAAAGCTGTATTTCAAATCGAACTTCAGCCACTCCCCCACACCGAACGCGTCATTGATCAAATCGCGAAAACTCGAATCAACTTCGACAGAGTCGAAAGGTATATCAAGCGGTCGGCATGTGTCGGGCAAGACTACTATATCTGTGCTGTCATCTGCCCACCCTGTCACAAATAAAGCAACAAGCCCCAACACTAACATGACAGCCAGTTTAGTTTTATTGCTTCTCATTGATCCTCTGGATTATATCAGGCAAAACACGCTTGAGTTCCCGTTTGATTTCGTCGTAGACTTTGCTATATGTCTCGATATCCGCACCAATCGGATCAGCAATCGACAATTCACGCGAAGCGACATCATGAGGAAAAGCTTTAAGCATGAATATATCATCAATCCTGTCAGAGAATTGTGATATAAGAAACTCATAGTGATTGAATGCAAGCGCTAAGAGCAAGTCAGATTTCTCAACGAGCGATTTGCTGATCGCCTGCGAATAATGATCGGAAATATCAATTCCACCCTGTGCTGCGACCTGAACGGCATTGGCTGTCGCAGGATAGCCATCGAGAGTACCGGTACCGGATGAGATAACTTTGACTGCATCGATTCCCTCCGAATGGAGCATCGCTTTCAGGACGCCCTCTGCCATCGGCGACCGACATGTATTCCCGGTACAAACAAACATGATAGTATATTCCGAGCCGCTCACTTGTCAACTCTCCTTTTCCCAGGCTTCGCGTATTGTCGACGGATCGACTGCGCCTCGTCTTATGATCCGCAAATTCCCGTCACTCACATCCACGACTGTCGACGGGAGATTCCCTGCTGTCACAGACCGGTCGAATATAAGTAACCCCACACTGTCAGCCAACCAGTTTGTCAAATAGTCAGGATCAGACGACGGTGATTCACCGTGCTTGTTTGCGCTCGTCTGGGCAATAGTAACACCTGCCGTTTCGGCAAGCCGAGATGCCAGAGGATGACTCGAACAACGAAAGCCAATCCTGCCGTCAACAGATACCACTCCCGGCCAATCAGACCTGATTGATGAAGCAATGATAGTTAATGGCCCCGGCCAAAATCCGGACACCAGCCTGTAGACATTTTCAGGAATCTGAGTTGAGAGAGGTTCAGCCTGTTCCCAGCTCGCGATCAGCAGCGCCATAGGAGATGATTGATCTCTTCCTTTGATTTCGAGAATGCGAGCGACAGATTCGCCGCTTTCAGCATTACAACATAACCCATATTGTGTCTCTGTTGGAATAAGAATGATCTCGCCATTACGAAGACACCGCACAGCATCGTCAGCCAGCTTGTCGAGATCAGTAGCAGCATCGATGGTGACAGTTCTCACGATCAGGAATCTTATTCTACTCGCCGGGGTTTTTGGGATTTCGGGATGGTACAGATGTGGTGTCTATCAACCCGAGTGAATCGGGCAGCATCAGTGTTTTGTAGTATATCGAGTCGGGTGGCGATTCGACAAGCCAGCCATTCTCATAGCCGAGACTTCTCGCACGCCTCAGTAATCTTTCTCCTGATGACAGATCCGTACAATTTCCCATCAGAAGCTTATAGTATGGCACTTCATAGACAAGATAAACAGGTTGATCGAAAATCTCTTCGGCGACTTCTCTTTCGTATCCCGCTTCTGAATAATACTGGGATGCAAAAAGCTGGACACGGTAGATAGTTCTGACCGAATCGATCTTCGGATTCAATCGTCTTAGTGAATCTATTGTTGCCCAATCGAGTTGTGAAACATTTTCCGGAGTCGTGATCTCTGTCTTTTCAGGAATCACTTCAGGGACAAGAAACATATCTTTTTCATAGTCGATGCCATCATCTTCAATGTCAGTTTCTCCCGCATGGCGTCCCCTGCCCTCGTCCTCAGGCCACGGGAGGCATCCTGCACCTGCGAACAATACTATTGCCAACAGCAAATTAACGTGATGGTGCTTGTTACAAATACTTCTCATGTTCGTCAGATTCCTTCAGTCTCTTCAGGACTTCCGCGATTTCGTTCACGCGGGCCTTATGAGCAACCATGACTATTTCCCCTGACCGCACGATTACAAGATCAGATACTCCCAGTGTTGTAATGATCCCTTCAGAATCGTTGTGAATCGTAGATTCGAAAGTGTCAACCGTCACCACATTACCGCTTATAACATTGTTATCGCCATTAAGCGCTTTAACCCTCTCAAGAGAACGCCAGCTTCCAATGTCATCCCAGATCAGTTCTCACTCTATCACAAGGACATTCTCAGCCTTCTCGAGAATGGCAACATCAATCGAAACTTTCTCACAGTGCTCGTAACAATAGCGTCTCGCATCGAGTTCTTTGTCCGTACCGATTTGTGGGGAGTAATCGTCCAGAAGCGTCGCCATATCAGGCTGAAACTCTCGTATAGCATCCAGAATCGCTTTTGCAGACCAGATAAACATTCCGGAATTCCAGAGATGTTTGCGCCCATAATAGTATTGTTGTGCAAGCAGCCTATCGGGCTTTTCAGTGAAAGTATTGATGTGATAGACGGACACATTGTGATATTTATCATAGAGATCGCTGCGCTCGATATAACCATAACCGGATTCAGCCCTCGTGGGCGTTATACCTATTGTTATCAGGAAGTCCTTGTCCGAGGCAATCTGGCATCCCGCCTGAAGAAGCTCGATAAGTTTCTCTCGTGGATTGATATAGTGATCGCAGGATAGTACAACCATAATCGCATCTTTATCAATCTTATACAGATGAGTAGCGGCGAGGCCAATGGTCATACATGTGCTCTTACCGAACGGCTCGGTAAGAAGATTGTCATCGTTGAGATATGATATCGAGTTGAGTATCTGTTTGCTCAAGCTATCGACAGTAACGATTCTTATCCTCGGTAA